>CAZFBB010000201.1:0-4262 GCA_964517235.1 uncultured Fusobacteriaceae bacterium | reverse complement strand
CCTGTATTTGATTTGATAGGAAAATCCTATGCTAATGTAAAAGAGGAAAAAATAAGTGTTAGTACTACCAACGAAATGATAATACTTGAGAATAAAGAATTTGATTATAATTTGGTAGATAATCAAATGGCAAATTATTTGCAAAAAAAAGAGGTTGAAATTAAAAATATTTTTGCTAGGGCTTATACAGATATAGGAAAAGTTTTAGCAGAAGCACAAGAAAGGTTAAGTGGAAATAACCAATATGATGGAATGTTTTATAAATGGTTTTCTTCTCTTGGATTTAAAAAAGATAAAGTCTATTCGTTAATATCAAGATATAAATTGCTTATCGGAAATTCCGACAAGCAAGATTTGATAGAAAAACTACCATTATCACTTAGTTATGAAATTGCAAGAGAAACATGTCCAGAGGAATTGAAAAAGAAAGTCTTAGATGGAGAAATAAAAACATTAAAGGAATTTAGAGAAGTTAAAGAAAAGGACAATGAAATTCCTCTTGTAGAAGTAGTGGTGTCAAACGAAAAAATTAAAGAAGAATTGATAAAGGTTGATAGTAATTACAAGAATTTTTTAAAAAGAGCAAAAGAAACTGCATGGGATAAATTTGATAATAATAAAAAATTAGAAATATTCAGTGAAATTAAAAATATAGAAAAGAGAATAGAAAAATTAATAAAAAATATAGATTAAAGAATAAGCCTAAAAGGCTTTTTTCTTTATAAATATAAAAAAAATAATTTAATAAATTTTTTAATTAAGATTTATTAATTTTTTAGATTAATTAAACTAAATTATTTTAAAAGTTTAATTGTTGTAAATTTTGCTAAATTTTCTATGCAAAGCTCTTAAAATATAAAAAGGATTATAGAATAAAAATATTTGTAAAATTAGAATGGGGGAATATGAAGAGATTAATAATACTAATTTTTTTATTTTTACTAGGATGTAGCAATGTATCTGTTAAATACGAAAAAGATATAGTCAATAGTTTGGAAAAAGAAAGTATTAGAGCATATCTTTTAGGAGAAAATTTATATATAGAAGTAAAAGGGAAAGAAAAACATTATTTTGTAGGTGAATTATACTCTAAAGAAAGTAAAGAGTATACTTTTTCTTTTGAATATTTAGAAGGAATAAATGAGATAAAAATGGATGGTACTAGAGAAGAAATTAAAATTTTAAATGAACAAGTATGGAATAAGGTTTATTCTCAGCTTTTAGAAGAAATAGTTCCAAAAGAAAGCAAAAAAGGTCTTTTATTAATAACTTATTATTATGAATTGATAGTTTATAGAGACGAAGTTGGAAATATAATAATGGATGATTTGACAAATATAGAAAAAGAAGTGGAAATTATTGGGAAAGTAGAAAATGAACAAGTGGCAAAAATGACCTTGGAAATATTAAGAAGAGAATATATTAAAAAGAATAATTTGAGTGAAAGCAAATTTTTATTTATAACTAATAACAATGAAGATTATCCTCAACCATTTACTTTTGTTGACTTAAATAGGCACAGTTTAATATATTATTTTATACCAAGTAAAAAAAGTGCAAGAAACCCAGATTATGTAAGCTTTATATTTAATAATACTTTAGGTTTGATAAACAATCCTTTTACTGTTACAGGAAGGTTTATATATTGGCTTTTAAATAGTGGATATGTAATTGCAAGTCCCAGAATAAGGGATATTGAAGGGGATATACCCCCTTTAAGTAAAAAGTCAGGAATGAATCTTGAAAATTTCAATAAATACTTAGATAAAAATGTTTCTAGTAGAGAATATAGAGGAAGTGTTGAAATATTAATTGATGGTGAAGAATATTTTCTAGATTTAATTAACAGTATTTATTCAGCTGAAAAAGAGATAAATATTAGAACATATATATTTGATAATGATGATTATGCAGTTAAGATTGCTGATATTTTAAAGGGAGTAAGTAAAGAGGTAGAAGTAAAAGTTTTAATGGATGAACTTGGAAGTGTAACAGCATGGCAAACATTACCTAATACATCAATGCCTTTAGATTTTGAATTACCAGTACGTATTGATGATTATTTGGAGAAAGGTTCATCAATAAAAACAAGAACTGCAATAAACCCATGGTTTACAACTGATCATGTAAAAACATTAGTATTCGATAATAAACGTGCCTACATAGGTGGTATGAACATAGGGAGAGAATATAGATATGAATGGCATGATATAATGTTGAAAGTAGAAGGGCCAATAGTAGGAAATATAAATAAAGAATTTTATAAAGCTTGGTCTCATAGTGGTTGGGGTGGAGATATCACATATGTTTTTAGTAAAATATTTAGAAGTGATAATAATAAAATGGAAGATAAAAAAGAATATATTAATATAAGACCTATTTATACTAAAACAGGAAAAGCAGAGATACACGATGTAACCCTTGAAGCAATTAAAAGGGCAAAATCATATATTTATATAGAAAATGCTTATTTCTCAGATAATAGAATAATAAATGAATTGATAAGGGCTAGAGAAAGGGGAGTAGACGTTAGAATAATTCTTCCTTATTGGGGAAATCATAATATAATGAATTCAGCTAATATGATTAGTGCAAATATGCTACTAAGAAATGGAATAAGAGTTTATCTCTTTCCAAATATGACCCATGTTAAAGCTACTATTATTGATGGTTGGGCAATGGTAGGAACAGCTAATTATGATAAATTAAGTATGAGAGTTAATCAGGAAATGAATCTAGCTTTTTATGATAAAGAGGTTGTAGATGAATTATTAAAAAGATTATTTTATAAAGATTTTGAGGTGTCAATGGAAGTTCGAGGTGAATTTCCTGTGCCGTGGTATAATCACATATTAAAAAAAGTTTTGGCTGATCAACTTTAAAATACCATCATTTAACTTTATAATAAGTAATCGTTTGTACTCAATCTGAGATTAAGTAACCTAATGGTTACTTAATCTTTTTTTTGGTTGTTAATAAATTTTCTAATAAATCCTGAAAAAGCTATCATATAGAATCCAAATCCATATGCTACTGTTTGAGTTATATAAAAGAAACCAATTTTAAAACTTTTTTTTATTAAAAAACTATTTAATAAACTTCCAATAGTTAATCCTCCTAATAAAATTAATAGGAAGAACCTAGCAAATTTATTTCCTCGGTATAATAGGAAAAAACTAACAATAAAAGCAATAAATCTAGCAATAGCAGTAGATAAGAACTGTGTATTTATTGTTGATACTAAAGAGAAAAAATTTATAAATGTTATTATAAAACCTAAAGTTAAAATAAATCTTTTTACTAATTTTATTTCATTTTGATTCATCTAATCACTCCTTTTGAATTTCATTACTATTTTACAACATTTCGAAGAAAAATTGAACATTTTTTTAAAAGGATGACAAATTTAATCATTGAGTATCTACAAAAGGTAGAAAATGAACGAATAAAAAATAAAACTAGTTTTTAAAAAACTAGGTAAAAATTTTTTAATATTTGCATTAAAAAAAATAGGTATTAGCCTTAAAATGTTATAAAATTTATTTCTGACAAGGCAAACAACAAAAGATAATTCAAATGATTATTGTAAATTACTTAGAAGATTTGATTAATTATATTTTAAGATTAAACTTTAACTTAATTAAATAGCAAACAAAATATTTATTAAATTTATTTAGTAGATTGATTAATTTTAAAGGTAAAAAAATCTTTTAAATTTGAATAAAAATTTATTAAGTATTATTAACCAGATTGAAGGCAAACAACTAGTTTTTTGAAAAAACATTATTACTTTTGTCTTGATACAAAAGTAATACAACGTCTTAAGGACATAACTAAATCTACATCAGACAAATCTTCCTTATTTAGTAAAATAAAGTACTCATATAAGAAATAAGATTAAGTAATCACTACAGTCACTAAATTTCTTATATAGGTAAATCTAAATAAAAAAACAAATAAAACCTTTTTTAAGAAAATTTTATTTATCTACAGTCTCTATTATTACCTCTTTTAATTTTGATAGATTTTTTACTCTTTCTTCTTGAAATGAAATGAATTTGAATGGTGTATAACCAAAACAAGTGCACCACTTAAATAAAAAAACATTCCTCATAGAGAAAATCTTGTAAAATGTAATCGCTACAAAAACATATACAAGGAGAATCTTTATGAAGGAATATGAACATCTTAACATAATTGAAAGAGAAAAGATAGCAATTCTTAAAGCAAAGGGGTATAGCAATAGGGAAATTGGAAGAAGA
>CAZFBB010000200.1:0-4265 GCA_964517235.1 uncultured Fusobacteriaceae bacterium | reverse complement strand
TTTCAGGCTAAAGACAAATAAAATTTCTTAACAAAGAAGTTTTATTTGTTTTTTTGGTTCTTTGTCAGGTGGTCAAGTGGTGTTGGTAAAAATTTTAAACAAATAAATATGCCTAAGAGACTTTGGTAGAATTATGCTATCAAACTGACAGTAGAGTGAGTAAAGATTAAAACGTCTAGCTATATCTTTTTCAGAAACTTTCTCTTTGGCTTCTAATGCAATAGCAAGTTTAGTACCTTTAGAGATGTAATAGTTCTCCTGAACAAAAATAAAAGTAGCAATAAAGGTAGAATTACATTTTTTACATAAAAATCTCTGTTTTTTAAGGGACATATATGTATTGAAATTAGAAACTTTAGGGAAAGTAATTAATGAAGGTTTATTAAATAAATATTTAATAATAGGTTCTTCTTTATTACAACAACAAGGGCAATATTCAGGTTTATATGTAAGTTTAGGGTGAAAAATTTTTGAATTAATTTTTTTGATAATTTTATCAGAGATAAAGTTTTTTTCAAAGGAAATATTTTTATCTTTGATATTAAGTAAAATTCTGATAAAATAGTTATGAGACAAATAGACCACATCCTTTATGTTTTGTTAAGCGACTTAATTATACAAGGAAAATCTATTTGTTTTACTTTTTTTTGAAAAAATTAATATTAATTCACCACCACCAAATATTATACAACCCTATTAACCAAAAAAGATTGGTTGCCCAATCTTAATTTGCTAAAGAAACATATCCACTTAATTCCTTTAATTTATTCTTATTTAAATTAATAATTTCTCCATTTAAAAAGAAACACATTCATCTTTGTAATTGATGCTCTCAATCTGTTTCATATTTATTATGGTAGATCTATCCGCTTTTATAAAATTATCATATTTAGAGAGAAAAAATTCTAATTTAGATAGTTTTTTAGTTAAAGAAACATTTTTATCTTTACAATTTAAAATAGCTTTTCTACTAATTCTATCACAAGTAATGTAATTAAGATTATTGATAGATATAAATATTTCTTTATTTGAATCTTTTAAAAACAAAACTTCTTTTTTTAAAGATTCTTCTACTTCACTAAGTACTCCTAAAATATTATAGAAAGACTCAGCATCAATATAGTCGAAAATCAACTTTTTTTTAAATAATTCCTAAGTTCATTAACGTCCATATTCACACCCCATGATATTACCTTACAATGAGCAGATTTTATATTCTCAAGTATTCCCCCCTAAATTTTTTGTATTTGACTGTAAAAATACTAAATCATATGAACTTCCTCGTAACAAAAATTCATTTATTTCAAGTTTATCTCCATTAACAATATTTTCTATATTTTCATAATTTTTACTATCTAAACAAATTGCTATTTTCATCATAAACTCCTTAAATACTCAATTTCTTTTTGATAATGTTAATAGTTGCAAAAGTTACAAGTATAACCAAAATCAAATCAAATGAAATAACCTGTAGACTTAAATTTGATACTTTATGGGTGAAATTTACTCCTGTATTAATATCATTGTAATGTACAGTATAAGATTGTGATAGAGGGATATTAAAGATTTCAATTAGGAAATCTCTTGTTAAAGCAATAGCTACAAGTATGATGAAAGTAATTATACCTGAAAATGGTTTATCTTTAATTAAGAACTTCCTTATAGTAATAGCTAACATAACTGAAACTAAAATTAATATATAAGAAATAACAATGTATATAAATACAATAAATATTTGTTTTAAACCGCTCCGAATAGCTATAAGTAAGCTCTTGTTAAAATCTCCTAAAAAATATGAGATAAGATTTAAATATTTAAGTTCAATTAAGAAAGTTATAATAGTTAAAATAGTTAGTATACCAGTTTCTATTATAGAATAAAGTATTTTGCTAAGGACAATTTTTTCCTTGGACATATTAGTCATATAGAGCATATAACCTGGTTTAGGCTTTAAGCTTTTTCCAAAGTCTATAATTGAAAAGAAAAAAGCAATGGTAATAAGAACTATACTTGAGAGAAAGAAATTCCCCATAAATATATCAACTAAAGTAATATTAGTTATTGATTTATCCAGTTTAAAAAAGATAAAATATATGTGTTCTATTAAATACAAACTTGATAAAATTCCAATCAATTTTCCTCTATTTTTAAATTCATTTTTTAATAATTTTAACATCACAACCTCCTAGTCATATACTTTCTTATAATAGTCATTAATAGATAAGCCAGTTTCCATTCTTAATTCTTCACAATCTTTATTAAATAATGCTTGTCCATCTTTTAAAAAGATAACTTTGTCAAGGATAGTTTCAAATTCATTAATAAGATGGCTAGATATTATAATTGTTTTTTTCTCTTGAACTTCAGAAGCAATTAAATTCATTATCACATCTCTACTTTTAGGGTCAATACCATTTAGAGGTTCATCAAGCATATAAAGTGGTACATTTCTTGATAAAACAAGAAGGACTTTTAACCTTCCTTTTTGACCAGTACTAAGAGAAGATATTCTTTGATTTAAGTCTAAATTCATTTCTTCTACTAATTTCATTCCTTTTTCATATTGGAAATCACTATAAAAGTCTTTGTAGAATAAAAGGACATCTTTTACTTTCATCCAAGAATAAAAATAATCTTCTGTAGGTTGATAAGCAATATTTTTCTTGGTTTTACTTGTGTATAATTCTTCTTCAAAATAAATTTCTCCACTTGTTTTTTTTACTAAATCAGCAATTATTTTCATAAATGTAGATTTACCACTACCATTTGGACCGATTAAACCATAAATATATCCCTTTTCAATTTCTATGTAAAAATCATTTAAAACGTTATTTTTAAAAAACCTTTTTTTCAGATTTACTGTTTTAAGTAACATCATAACCTCCTATAAATTTTTTATCATCTCAATAATTTCCTCTTTTTCAAAGCCTAAATCAGTCATGCCTTCAACAAAATTTTTCATAAAACTTTGTGCCATTGATTTTTTAATATCTTTTACAATATTTATATCTTCAGTTATAAACGTACCCATACCTCTTTTTGTAAATGTAATTTTTTCCATCTCCAACTCCTTATAAACTCTTGCGATAGTATTTGGATTAACTTTTAAATCCTTGGCCATATCCCTTGTTGAAGGAAGTTTATCACCTAATTTTAATTTGTTAAGTACAATATCTCTTTTTATAAAGTTGATTATTTGGAGATAGATAGGTATATTATTATCAAAATCCATATTGACCTCCTATATAGTGTTCTAGTAATATAGTACACCAATACTATAAAAAAATCAATATAAAATTATAAAAAAAATTACAAAATATGTGAAAGTTAAATCAATAAAGGCTTTTGAGCTAATTAATATTTAATTAGTAATAATTGAAAAGTTCTTTTTGATAAATACCTTCATTATCTTTGTGAGACCTCTCTGTTTATGTGGCTCTGTGCTAAAGGGTTTGAGACAAAATATTTTTGAAAGGTTGGTAGCTTTAGGTTTTTGAAGTATAATACCAAGGGAGGGTAAGATTATGAAAGATGTATTTAAAATAGAAGAAATGGTATCAAAACATACTTTAGATTTTGAAATAGTAGAATTAGTGTTGCATTCATATAATATACTAGCTAAAAAATACCATAAAGAAAATGAAGTTAGTAAAGAATTTGAATGTTATAATAAAAAAGAAATAATTATGGAGTATCTATTAGACCCAGTAGAGATACATATAATTGATAGGGAAAAATACCTTGTATTTGAAGGAATAGAACATAGATTTCATGAACCATTCAAATCTCTTACAACAAAAGAAATTGAACTATATGAAAGGATGTTACCAATAAAAGCTTTATCTAAAAGGGAGTATACAGGTAGAAGGATAAGGGGAAGTTTGTCAAAAAAAACATGTGATGAATTTTATAATATGGTAATAGAAAATGATTTTACTTTTAAGCCAATAAACTAAAGATAGAAAAGGACTGATTTAAAAAATCGGTCTTTTTTTCTTAAAAATCAAGCACTTATATAAGAAATAAGATTAGGTAGTCATTGAATTTAACAAATTAAAAAATTTCTTTAATAATAATTTTTTAGGATTCATGATTTTAGCTTAACCTTAATTTCTTATATAGATGTGCTTAAAGCATAACAATAAAATTTATTTTTTGATTTAATTTTATTTATAAAGAGTCTCAAATTAAAAATAGATTAGTAAGAGACTGTAGACAAATAAAATTTTCTTAAAAGAGGTTTTATTTGTTTTTTTATTTAGATG
>CAZFBB010000199.1:0-4418 GCA_964517235.1 uncultured Fusobacteriaceae bacterium | reverse complement strand
GACAAAAGTAATGATGTTTTTTCAAAAAACTAGTTGTTTGTCTTCAACCTGAAAATATCCTAGTATTGGAGAAAAGTTAAAGTATAATCATTTTGAAAGAGATATAATTATTGAAGAAGAAAGAAAATTTAAATTTATTATTTTGTTAAAGATTAGTAAAAAAACGTGTAGATGTACTTGAAGAAATTAATAAATGGTCAAAAGAAACTTTAAATAACTTGTAGAAACTTTAGTTTTTAATAGGAATAAGTAATTTGTTATATGAAAAGTGATAGAGGTAGGGAGTAATTGTAAAATATATTTAGGTCAGTTGGGCTCTATAAATTAGAGACGTTTAAATGAACATTTTAATAGACTAGTAAGAAAAGGCCTAACAAAATCAATAAATTTATTTAAAATATAGTCAAAAAAATTTAATAAGATTTTTAATAAATGGAATAGTATTTTTAAGGAGTTATTAGATTATTATATAGCAAAAGAAATATTAAAAGAGATAATAGAAGTAAAATTATATTTTTTATTATCTAAATATCTAGATACATAGAATATGATGATTTTCTCATTAAATTTGACAATTTAGGATAAAAAAAGTTGGTCAATTGACCAACAAGTGTAAATTAATTTAAGACTTTCTCTTCTACACCCAAATAGACTTTTATCTTCCTAGCTAATGTAGTAAATTCTTCAAAATCAAGACTTTGGTCTCCATCTGAAAGGGCACATGTAGGATTTGGGTGTACTTCTACCATGGCACCATTGGCTCCAACAGCAATACCAGCTAATGTGAGGCTAGGCACCAAAGATCTTTTTCCTGTACCATGACTGGCATCTACTATAATAGGTAGATGAGTTAATTCTTTTATAAGTGCAACAGAATTTAGGTCTAATGTATTTCTAGTGCTAGTTTCAAAAGTTCTTATACCCCTTTCACAAAGAATTACATTTGGGTTACCATGGGCAACTATATACTCAGCAGCCATTAATAAATCTTCAACTCTAGCAGCCATTCCCCTTTTTAAAAGTATAGGTTTCTTACTTTTTCCAAGTTTTTTTAATAGGGAAAAATTCTGCATGTTCCTTGCACCAATTTGGATAATATCTGTATATTTTTCTATTAGGTCAAATTGACTTTCATCCATTAATTCAGTTACAAGAGATAATTTATACATATTACTAGCTTCTCTTATATATTTTAGGCCTTCTTCTCCTAAACCTTGAAATGAATAGGGAGAAGTACGGGGTTTGAAAGCTCCTCCTCTAAGTACACTTGCGCCATTTTCTTTGGCTACTTTAGCACTTTTTATAATCATATCTCTTCCTTCAATAGAACAAGGACCAGACATTAGAACAAAGTTTTCTCCACCAATTTTTGTATTATTTATTTCTATTATAGTATCGGATTCTTTAAACTTTCTACTTACAAATTTGTAGGGAGTATCTAAATGATAATAGTTACTTATACCAAAATTTTTAATTAAATCATCAAGGTATTTTCTACCAAAAATAACCCCTATTTTTTTGATGTTTTTGTCGATTGTTTCTTGAAAGATTAATTCTTTTTCCTTTAAAAAATTTCTTATATCACTTGTATCTTTATTTCTTTCAAACTTTAAAATTAACATATTAACCTCACTTAAACTAATAAACTCTCAATCTAATGATTATATCATCAATATTCTATTTTTTCAATAGACCTTTATTTCACTTTAAATAAAAAAATGTGTAAAATCTATAAAAATTATTTAAAAATTCATAAAATAATGATATAATAACTTTATTCTAATTTATATAATTACCTAACAAATCATTTAGGTATATTTAGTCTCAGAAAAAAATATGGTATACTCTAACTGAAAGAGAATAAGGTGATGAGATGTTAGACAGAGACTATTTGGACTTATATGAAAATATAGAAGAATTAAATGATAAAATTCTTAAAAAATTAAAAAAACTTGGAATTAATAGTCCCTTTGATTTGTTATATTATTTTCCGCGAACATATGAAGATAGAACTAATATTAAAAGTATTAGTGATTTGCGTGGAGAAGAGTATGCAGTTGTAAGGGGAAAAGTAGTAAGTGCCAATCTTACAATTTCTAGTACTCGAAAAAAATTATTTAAAGCTCGTGTATCAGATGGAAGTGGATATCTTGATCTTACTTGGTTTCAAATGCCCTATTTAAAAAATACTATAAAAGTTGGAGAGGAATTTATCTTTATAGGCAATGTTAAAAGAACTTATACATTCCAAATGGTAAATCCTGAATATAAAAGGCCTAAAGGTGATAAAGTAGAAGGAGAAATTCTACCAGTATATCCCCTAAATCAAAGTTTGAAACAACAA
Organism: uncultured Fusobacteriaceae bacterium; assembly: GCA_964517235.1. Taxonomy (GTDB): domain Bacteria; phylum Fusobacteriota; class Fusobacteriia; order Fusobacteriales; family Fusobacteriaceae; genus CAZFBB01. The sequence goes on along the minus strand of CAZFBB010000199.1, from coordinate 2,074 downwards.
GAACTTAGAAAAATATTAAAATGGGCACTTATAAACTGGGCTAAAAAGACGAGGGAAAATATTCCAGAAGAAATAGTAAAAAAATATAAAATAATATCTAGAGATAGAGCTCTTTGGAAGATACATTTTCCTAAAAATAATAGGGAATTAGAAGAAGCAAAAAGAAGATTTGCCATAGAAGAATTATTAGTTTTAGAACTTGGAATTTTGGCAAGCAGATATGAAGTAGATAGTAATAATAAGGAAATTTATAAACTTGATGATAATAAAAAATTGGTGAGAACCTTTTTAGATAAACTACATTTTGATTTAACCAAAGCTCAAAAAAGAGTTATAACAGAAATCTATAAAGACCTTTCAAAGGGAGCTGTTGTTAATAGGTTAATTCAAGGTGATGTAGGAAGTGGAAAAACTGTAGTAGCAGAAGTTATGCTTCTTTACATGGTGGAAAATACATATCAAGGTGTTTTAATGGCTCCTACAGAAATACTTGCTGTACAGCACTATTTATCTATGGTAGATGAACTATCTAATTTGGGAATTAGAGTTGAAATATTAACAGGGAGCATTAAAGGTAAAAAAAGAGAGAAAGTATTAAATGAAATAAAAGCAGGTTTAATTGATATTGTCATAGGAACTCATGCTCTAATTGAAGATGATGTTGAATTTTCTAAGTTAGGACTTATTATTATAGATGAGCAACATAGATTTGGTGTTGAACAAAGAAAAAAGTTACGTGAAAAGGGGATATATGCCAACTTGCTAGTAATGAGTGCAACGCCTATACCGAGGTCATTAGCTCTTAGTATCTATGGCGACTTAGATGTATCTATTATAGATCAATTACCACCAGGTAGAAAACCTATAAGAACTAAGTGGATAAAAGATGAAATAGATAAATCAAAAATGTATGGATTTATAAAGAAAAAATTAGATGAAGGGCAACAGGCATATTTTGTAGCTCCACTTATAGAAGAAAGTGAAAGTTTAAATGTAAAATCAGCTATGGAACTCTTTGAAGAATTAAGTTATGAACAATTAAAAGATTATAAGATAGCTCTATTACATGGGCGTATGAAAAACAGTGAAAAAGAAGAGATAATGCAAAAATTTAAAAAGGGTTCGATACAGGTATTAGTATCAACAACTGTAATAGAAGTAGGAGTAAACGTTCCTAATGCAAGTATAATGGTAATAACAGATGCACAAAGATTTGGTTTGTCAGCACTACATCAATTAAGGGGGCGTGTAGGTAGAGGTGAACATAAATCTTACTGCTTTTTAGTTGCAAAAACTACCAATGATGTATCTTCAGCAAGATTAAAAATATTGGAAAAAACTACAGATGGATTTGAAATAGCCGAGGAAGATTTGAGAATAAGAAAATCAGGTGAAATATTTGGAACTAAACAAAGTGGCTTGTCTGATTTGAAGTTTGTAGATATTGTACATGATGTAAAAACAATAAAGCTTGTGAGAGATATAGCTATTGACTATTTGAAAAAAAATAATGGAGAAATTAAAAACTTTTATATAAAAAAAGATATAAAGGAAAAATTTAAAGATCATAATTTAAAAGCATAATAGGGGGGACGGATGTTAAACGCATATTTAAAGTATCTAGTTGACAATGAAGGATCGGATTTACACTTGAAAGCAGATAGTTTGCCAATAATAAGAAGAAATGGTGATTTAGAATATGTTGAAAATAGTGAAATGGTTGAAGCTTATGATATGAAAGCTATGGTAGATGAATTACTTGATGATGAAGATTTAGAAAAATTTTCTGAAAGTTATAGTTTTGATTTATCATATAATATTGAGGATTTGGCTAGATTTAGACTTAATATTTCTAAAGATAGAGATACTTATATGTTAGTAGCAAGAAGGGTACCTATAGAAATACCTACCCTTGATGATTTGAAACTTCCTGATGTAATAAAAGAAGTAACAAAATTACAAGATGGAATAGTACTAGTAACTGGTGCTACAGGTAGTGGGAAATCAACTACAGTAGCGAGTATAATTAATCATATTAATTTAAGAAGAAGAAAAAGAATAATAACTTTAGAAG
>CAZFBB010000198.1:0-4418 GCA_964517235.1 uncultured Fusobacteriaceae bacterium | reverse complement strand
CATTCCAAAATCAGTAATACTTGTTATATTTCTTTTTAATGCATCTCCAACTTTAAAGTTTTCCTTTAATACTTCCCAAGGACTTTTTGTAAGTTGTTTTACTCCTGCTTTTACTTTTTCTTTCTCTCCGTCAACTTCAAGTATCCTTACTTCTACTTCATCTCCAATAACAAAGAAATCTTTTGCTACTTTATCCCATGAATAATCACTTATATGAACAAAAGCATCTACTTCAGGTGCAACATTTATAAACATTCCAAAGTCTTTTACTTCAACTACCTTACCCTTAACTATTGAATCTACAGAGATATTCTCTAAAGCAACTTCCCACGGATTTCTTTCTAATTCCTTTATTGATAATTTCAATTTTTTCTCTTCTGTATTAAGTACTGTTACTTTTACTTTTACTTTATCTCCTACCTGAACATACTCTTCAACATTTTTAAGTTTTTTAGACCATGTTAGATCACTAATATGAACTAAACCTTCTATTCCTTCTTCTAATTGAACAAAAGCACCGAAGTTACTTGTTCTAACAACAGTTCCTTCTACCTCTGAGTCAAGAGGATATTTATTTTCAATGTTCTCCCAAGGATCATTTGAAAGTTGTTTTATACTTAATTTTACACTTTTTTTACTTGGATCTTTTTCAATAACTATAGCTTCAACTTTATCACCTATTTTAAACACTTTAGATAAGTTCTCTATTCTATTCCAAGAAACCTCTGAAATATGAATAAATCCAGAAATAGAACCAACTTCAACAGAAAGTCCAAATCCTAAAATCTCCTTAACTTCTACTTCATATCTATTTCCTACTTCTATTCCTTCTAATTCCTTTTTCTCAGCATTTAATTTAACATCTTTTCTAGAAACGAGAATTTTTTTCTTACCTCTTTCTTCCTTCATTTCTTTAATGATTACTTTAATGTTTCTATCTACCATATTCTCATCTCTTCTTGCTAATGATAATGAATTAGGCATAAACGTACTTACCTTTAATATGTCTACTATATAACCACCATTTACTCTTTTAATAACTTTTCCAGCTAAGATCTTTTCATTTTTATATGCTTCTTCTAACTTAGCTATATTCTCTTCTATTTCAATTTTTTTTCTAGAAACTACTACATAATTTCCTTCTTTGTCTTCATTTAGTATTTGAACTTTAATTACATCTCCTTCATTAAAGTCCTCAACTTCTTCACTTCTTACTCTTCCTTCAAGTTTTCCGTTAATATCTAAATAAGTAAAGTCTCTATCTTTTCTAATTATAGTTACTTCCTTTTCTTCTCCTTTCTGAAAATCCTCAGGTAGATACTCTTCTAGTAGTTCTTCAAAGTTAAAATCAGCCATTACAATACTTCCCCCTTTATTATTCTTTCAATTTCAATTATACTTTTTTCTGGTGTTGAAGCTCCAGCAGTTATTCCAATACGTTCATATCCTTTTAACCATTTTAAATCTAGCTCTTTATAACTCTCTATTTTATATGCATTTTTATTATAATTTTTAGCAATTTCATAGAGTTTTCTCGTATTAGAACTACTTTTCCCTCCAACAATCAATACTACATCTGTCTCTTTGGCTAGTTTTTCGACAGCTTTCTGTCTAACATATGTCGCTCCACATATTGTATTTCCAATTTGTGAATTTAAATACTTTTTTTCTATATATAATTTAATGTCATTATACACATCTTTATTTAAAGTTGTTTGAGCTATAAAGTAATATTTTTCATTTATATTTAATTTAGCACTTTCCAACTCTTTCAAATTTGAATAAACTAAAATATCCTTTCCATGACTTATTATTCCTTTCACTTCAGGATGATTTTTATCTCCAATAAAAATTATTTTATATTTTTCCTTTATTTTCTCCTCTAATAATTCTCTAATTCTCTTGACAAAAACACAAGCAGCATCATAAATAGTTGCTTTACTTCTTTCAAGAATCTCATAAATTTTTTTTATTGTTCCATGAGCTCTTACAATTATAACAGTGTTTTCATCTAATTTAACTTTATCTTCAAGGACTTCTTCTTCTGTAATAATTCCTATTCCTTGCTCTCTCAAATCTTTTATAACTTGCTCATTGTGAACTAACATGCCCAACATAAAAATTTTTTTACCCTTATATTTTTTACTATTTAATTCAGATAAATCTACGGCATCCTGTACTCCAAAACAAAAACCCATTTTTTCAGCTCTTATTATTTCCAAATTACTACTCCTCATTAAATTTATCCACTTCGACCAATACTCTCAAAGCTTCCAAAACTTCTTCCTCCTGAGGTCCATCTGCAATAAGTTTAAGCTCTCTACCCTGTTCTGCTGCAAGAAGCATTAATCCCATGATACTTTTACCATTTACTTCTTCTCCATCACTTACTACAGTCACATTTGCGTCATATTCTCCTGCTACTTGTACAAATAAAGATGAAGGTCTCGCATGAAGTCCAGCTTCATTTTTTATTTCTACTACTATTTCCTTCATTAAACCACTCCTAGTAATATTCTTTAAATAATTCTTTAACTTCTTTGGAAGTTTTACACCTTAATAATTTTTCTTTTTTACTATTTAATTCTTCCATAGATAAATCACGAATTATTCTTTTGGCTTTAGGTAAAAATGCCGGTAACATACTAAGTTCTCTTATCCCTAGTGCTAAGAAGATAAGAATTCCTAATGTATCTCCTGCCATTTCACCACATATGCTAATATCTTTATTATTTTTTATAGCTACTTCAGCTGTATTTGCTATCATCCTAATTACAGAAGGATCGTACTTATCATAAACTTCCGATACTTCTTTACTAAGTCTATCTGCAGCCATTACATATTGAGTCAAATCATTAGTTCCTACACTAAAAAAATCAACTTCATCAACAAAAATATCAGCCATAATTGCAGTACTGGGTACTTCTACCATAATACCTACTTCAATATTTTTAGAAAAAGGAATCCCCTCATTAGAAAGTTCAATTTTTGATTCTTCTAAAATTTTATTAACTTCCCACAACTCCTCTAACTTACTTACCATAGGATACATTATTTTAATATTTTTATCATAAGCGACTCTAAGTATAGCTCTCAATTGTGTTTTAAATATATTTTTATGTTTAAGACATAATCTAACTGCCCTTAATCCTAAAAACGGATTAGCTTCTTCTGGTAATTTAAAATATGATAGTTGTTTATCTCCACCAATATCCAAGGTTCTAATAGTTAAAGGTTTATTATCACCCAATTCATTATACACATTTTCATATATAGCTATCTGTTCTTCTTCTGTGGGAAACTCGTCATTATCCATATAAATAAATTCTGTACGTAATAATCCCACTCCATCAGGTAAATAATTTTTTAATTGTTTAATTTCTATTTCTCCACCCAAATTAGCCTTCAGATAAATTATTTGCCCATCCTTGGTAATAACTTCTTTTCCCCTAAGAGCTTCTATCTCTCTTGTTTCGTTATCAAATACTTGAACTTCATTTTGATAATAAGCCAAAGTCACTTTATTAGGTTTTAATACAACACATGCACTTCCTTCTCTACTATCAAGTATTATTTCTTCTTCTTCATCAAAGTGTGTAAAGACTATATTATCCACACCCATCAAAGTTGGAATACCTAAAGCTTTAGAAAGTATTGCTGCATGAGAGGTTTCACCACCCAATTCAGTTATTATACCTTTTATATTTACACCTTCATTATAGAACTTTAAAAGCTCAAAAGGTTGTAATTCTTTTGTAATCAAAATCTTATTATCAACATCTTCGTTTTGAGGCTTTTCAAACAAAAGATTTTGTATAATCTTGTCTCCAAGCTCTTGTACATCCACTGCACGTTCTTTATATACAGGATCATTTAAAGCTTTAAATTGATTTACAAATTTCTTCAAAATATAATCCACAGCAAACTCAGCATTTATCATATCTTTTTCAATCTTTTTATATATTCCAGAAACAAAAACTGGGTCTTCTAACATCAATAATTGGACGTTTAATATCTTAAGTTCATCTTTATTAACTCTATCTTTTAGTGATTCAATTAAATGCTTTATTTCAAACCTAGTTTCTTTAATAGCTTCTTCAACTTTGGCAATTTCAACTTTAATTAACTCAACATCTATTTTTCTCTCTTCAATTAATAGAGTTTTTTTCTTTTTTATATATGGTTTGGCTATTACTACACCTTCAAAAATTACATTACCTCGTATTTTTTCCATATTTAACCCCTTTGATGTGATCTCAAAATTAACACACTTTATTACAATTATATATTATTTCGCTTCTTTTTTCAAATTTTTATTAATTTCAGAGTGATATAAAGAAATCTTTAGAGTAAATTTTTAGAAAATAAAAAAAAATGGCTCCCCGAGCCGGGCTCGAACCAGCGACAATACGGTTAAC
>CAZFBB010000197.1:0-4467 GCA_964517235.1 uncultured Fusobacteriaceae bacterium | reverse complement strand
TAAAGAAATAAAAGTTTGAATTCTCTCTTAATTACACTTTTGTAAAAAAGCTATATATTTTATCTAAAATATACTTGAAGAAATTTAAAGAGGGAATTAAAAACAGAGTGTTACTTTAGTTATGTTTTCTTTAATTCTTTTGATTTTTATTTTAGATAACTCTAAAAATTATTATAATTTACGCCCTTTTAAACAACTTTTATAATAATTATTTCATTATCTATTTATAGAGCTTGTTTTGATATAAATAATCTAGTGATATAATAAATGCTAGTGCATCTTTTTCTAACTCTTCATCTGATAATGTTTCAAATAAACGTTTGTTCTTATATAAGTATGTACTAGTTTTTTTACCTGGTTGTACAATAGCAATTTTATTACCTACTCTTAATCCATATAAATTATGAAATTGAATAAATGAAAGATCTTGTTTTTGTTCACTAAAAATTGAATGTCCTAGAATTGGATATTCTAAATCTATTCCTATTAAATCTAATGCCGTTGCTAATACATCTGGTTGAGTAGAAACTCCATCATAAATGTGTGGTTTAATATCACTTCCTAAAATAATTCCAGGGATATGAAACATATTTACAGGAATTACATCATCTCCGTAGACTCGAATATTATGATCTGCAATTACAACAAATACTGTATCTTTGTAATATGCTTCTTTTCGTGCTAATTCAAAGAACTTACCAATAGCAAAGTCTGCATATTTAATTGCATTTTTAACACTTTTTTTAGGTACATCATCAACAAGTTCTATTCTATTATCAGGAAAATCGAAAGGTGAATGATTTGAGGTAGAAAACATTACACTAGCAAACTTTTGATTATTTTTATAATGTTTTTTAAATTCATTATTAGCTCTAATCACCATATCTTCATCGCTAACACCCCATGTTCCAGTAAAAGAAGGATTATTAAACTGTGGTTGATCAATGATTTCATCAAAACCATTGCCTAAAAACCATCCTCTCATATTATCAAATCGACTTTCTCCTCCATAAATAAATGAAGTATGATAGTTATAGGGTTTGAGTGCTGAGGCAATTGTAAAGAAATCTCTTTGTGATTTATTTCTTTTGATTACACCTTTTCCAGGAATAGAAAAGTTTCCAGCTACACTACCCGCTATCCCTCGTACACTTCGTGTTCCATTTGAATACAAATTTTTAAAAGAAATACCTTCCTTACTTAATTGATTTAAATTCGGTGTAATTCCTTTTTCTCCACCTAAAAACTCAACAAATTGTGCACCCAGACTTTCTTGTATAAATATTACAAGATTCTTTGTATTTTTAGTTTTAAAATGACTTTCTTCTAAACGAGTAAAAGGATAGTCATTAAGAGTGTTTGTAAGATTAAGTCTATTTTTAACTCTATTTAATGCCTCAATAGAATCCATTTCCCCATATTGATTTAATAACTTCTTTGTATTATTTTTATTATTTACATAGATAGCGTAACCAATACTATAAAGTGAATTTTTTGTAATTTCATTTAATATTCTATTTGATGAATACATCGCATCAGATTGATTAGCAGGTCTATGTCCAAAAGACGAACGTATACCTATAAACAAAAGAATTGCTAAAGGTAAGAAAAGAGCCATTCTTTTTAAATAATGTAGTTGAAAGAGCCCTTTAAAATAAAATTTAAAAAGTTTTAAATATCCTATAACAAAAATAGAGATTAAAAAAATTGCACATAAAAGTTCTACTTTATATTCAGCAAAAATCATAGAAAAAACTTCTTGTGGATATTCTAAGTATTCAACAAATAAATAATTTGGACGAACATCATATTCTAATATAAAAGGAAAGCTAGCAACTTCAACATATATCATACAAGATATTACAATCACAAAATAGTATTTTAAAGCACGTTCAAAAAAGCTAGATACACATTTAGGTAATAAAGTCATAATAAATAAAGGGATAACCAACAAAATAGATATGGTAATAGTATCCATTCTTAATCCATAAATAAAGGTCAACCAATAATTAATATCTGTATAATTACTGAAATTATCAAAATACATGACAAATAAGCATAAACGTCCAATAAAAAGTATACCTATCATTATTAAATAATGTATTGCTAGAGTTTTGAAGATTCTCATATACGCTCTTAAAATATTAAAAATAAAACAGAATGTTAAATTATGAAAATGAAATGAAAATGAAAGAATAATTATAAATAGCTGACTATCTTATAATGGTAGTTTAACCGTTATTGAAGTACCTTTGTTATCATTGGAATGAATTTTTAATATTCCTTTATGAAGGTCAACGAAAGATTTAACAAGAAACAATCCTAATCCTAATCCTTTTATATGTTTATTTCGTGATTCTTCAACTCTATAAAATTCCTCAGTAACTCTTTCTAATTTATCTTTTGGAATACCTATTCCTTCATCATCAATTTGGAAAACAGCATAATTATTCTCCATGAAAAGTCTGATATTAATGTTGCAATTATTAGGACTATATTTAATAGCATTATCAATTAAATTTTTCAAAATTGTATGTATAAGATTCTTATTTCCTAAACATCTCAATGAATTCAATTCCTTCAAATTTAAATTAATATTCTTCTTTTTTAAATCACTACTATATTGTTCGATAATATTCATTAAAATTGAATCTAGCTGACATAATATAAAAGATTTTTGAACATTATATTTTGTATAAAGAAGCATTTCTTCAGTGATATTCGATAATTGATTTACAGCTTTTAATATGATTTTTAAACTCTTTATATAATATTTAGGTTCCCTTATATTTTTTAATGTTACTTCCGCTTCACCTTTAATAATAGTCAATGGAGTTCTTAATTCATGAGAAACATTCTGATTAAAAGTATCCAATTTATAAACACCTTCTTTTAAACGAGAAGTCATATTATTAAACGAATAAATCAATTCAGATATTTCGTCCTTAGTAGGTGGATTTTCAACAGAGGTTGATAAATCTGAAACCGTAATATTATTAGCATCCCTTGTAATATTTTTAATCGGTATTAATATCCTATCAATAATCTTATTCGCTAAAAAAATCAAGACCACTAATAAAATGGGAATTAATCCAATTAAAATATGTTCAATATCCTCTGCTTGATTGTGAATATTTTTTTTATATAAAAGAATTCTTCCATCAAAAGGATTTGTAAATTTATATGAATATATCGCATCCACTTCATAATTATTAATCTCATTAATATACAATCGAGGATCTTTGTATGATGTTTCATAATTCTTTAATGTGAATTTTTTTGTTTGATAAAGAAGATTATCTTCTTGCATGATAGCAACTTCAATATCCTTTAATGTTTCATCAAGAATAAATTTAGAATTAAACTTGTTTTCTTTTAAATCAAGATGTAATGAAATTGCATATTGTTGTAATTGTTCTAGTATACGTTTATTAATGCTTTCTTCAAGTAAATAATATAAAGAATAACTAAAAATAAAAAGTATAATAAAAATCACACTTGAAAACCAAAAAAGAATTCTATGTTTTAGGCTTTTAAATCTCAATCTTATATCCTATACCTCTAAAGCTTTTAATATGTTCTTTACCTATCTTCTTTCGTAAATTATATATAGTAACTTGAATCACATTACTATTAAGATATTCTTCATTACAGTAAAGCATTTCTTCAATAGTATCTTTTGATATATAAGAATTTTTATTTTTAACTAATAACAATAAGAGTTCATACTCTTTTACTGTTAAGTTAATAAAAGAATTATTTTTAAATACATCTTTCGTATCTAAATTCACTTTAATATTAGAGAACTCCATTATATTATTCATTTGTGAACTTCTGCGATACAATGCAGTTACTCTAGCTTCTAATTCCTCAAATGAAAAAGGCTTTGATAAGTAATCATCAGAACCTATTTTTAAACCTGTTATTTTATCTTCTAATTTATCTTTTGCAGTTAACATTAGTACAGGAGTAAGAATATTCTTTTGTCTTAAAGTTTTCAAGATTTCTATACCATTTTTTTTTGGTAACATCCAATCTAATATAATTATGTCATATTTATTTATAATGGCAAGATATTCTCCTTCCTCACCATCATTTGAAATTTCAATATTATGATTAGACTCTTCAAATCCTCTTTTAAGAAAATTTGCAATATCTTTATCATCTTCAATAATTAAAATCTTCATACTTAGTATACTCAATATATAAATTTATTCAACAATCTATGTTGAACTCATTTTATAATATATCCAATGTTAAATAAACATTAAATCTATATATTAAAGAAAATCTACTAAACTTATTTTACTATAATTTATTAGAATGTAGCATTTTAATTGGAAATAACATACGTCCCATTATATTTAATTTCTGCTAGTGAGTTTTTGTTATTGGAATTTAAATAATCTACTATCTACTTACTAGTTTATTTTTTATATAATAAAATCTATTCCACTGTAACACTCT
>CAZFBB010000196.1:0-4514 GCA_964517235.1 uncultured Fusobacteriaceae bacterium | reverse complement strand
TAATGGTTCTTCTACTGATGGTAATGGTTCTTCTACTGATGGTAATGGTTCTTCTACTGATGGTAATGGTTCTTCTGCTGCTGGTAAGGGTTCTTCTGGTATTACTTCTTCTTTAGACTCATCTTTATTTCTTTCAGAAAAGTAACTAGAATTACTATACTTATCCCAATCTGTATATTCTTTATTAGTCTCTACTATATATTTATATTTAGGACCTAATCTATCTCTCTTAACTATATTCTCAATTTCATTGTCCGCATTAGTTCCAAACAACATAAGCTCTTCCTGTGAAATAAGATTTTTTTTACCTTCATTTATTTTCCCACTCTCTCTTACCTTTACTAATTGGTCAGAATTACTTATTCCTCTTTTTTCATTACTAATCTCCAAATATTCTTTGTTTTGTACTCCTTTAGAAACTAATATTGCAATTCCTTTACCTGCACTCACCCTCCCTTTATTTGATAAAAACTCTTTCTTCTCTTTATCTCTCACATTTATTACTTCACTTATTTTTGTCTTATAACGACTCATCGTAGGAGGCGACGTAATATTATAATCTCTAGTCTGTATACGATAATCAAAACTTATCCCAAATTGACCTATATATCCTTCCACATTTCCCGGTACATACTTCCCTCCTATATATTTCGCCGTTGTTTCTACTTTTGGAATAATTTCAAATGATTTTTGTATTTTAGAGTCAAACATATTCAAATGTTCAAAATCTGTTTTTAAATCTTTAGCTTTTAATATATATTCATAATTTCTCCCTGAATTGATAAAGTTACTAACACTTCCACCTATAGTATTTTTAGAACTCATCAATCCACCAGTATTTTTGACTTCTAAAGCATGAAGCTCTATATTTCCCCCACTTTTTATTTTCGAATAAAAATTGTTGCTTTCTTCAATTTTAGAGTCAAGATACCTTTCCTCCTTTTTATAACTTTGTCTATTATCATTAATTTTTGTTATATATTCTCCAACAAAAACCAAGTTTGCTGTTGGTTTCTTTCCTTTTATCTCCTTGATTTTTGCTTTATATACTTTATCTAACTCTTCATTAATTTTATTAATATCATTTGACGAATTTATTTTAAAACTAACTTTCCTCTTCCATCCACCCCTATCCGAATTATCTGTGTAAAAAATACCTACTTCTTTGTCTAAAAATATTCTTATCTCTTCTCCTAAGCTCATTGATAATTTTATAACATCAAATTTACTAGGATCAATATCAATCTTTCCTCCCAAATACTCTATTTCTCTCTTTTCATAAATAAAAGTATTATCTATAGTATCACTTTTTAGAGTCAAATTACCCTTTGATTCTATTAATCCAGATTTATTTATTAATTCATTTGATTTATCCTTGGTTAATCCGCCAATATACATCTCTCCGCCACTAATCAACTTTGCTTTTTCATTTGAAAAAGTTCCATCATATTTTATATTCATTTCCTTTTCTGCATATATAACCGCATTAGGTTTATTATTTATATTGTTCCCTTCTATCTCTAGTTTATTTCCAAAGGCTATTTCTCCATAGTTATCAAGTCTATCAACCTCTAACTTCATATTTTTCATTCCACTTATTTTTTTACGATTATCTATTATATTGGCTTTTATTCTATTCTCTCCATTTCCACCTATTATCTCACCTTCCCTTTGTATACTTATTCTTTTCCCACTTATCTTTATACTTTCTTTTCCTGATATCTTCTCAAATACACCAATATAATTCTTAACTTCTACCTCTATATTTTCCGATTTTAATTCTCTATATACACCTATGTTATTTCCTTTAATTTTAATTAGCTTATTCCCTCTTATAATTCCAAAAAATGAATTATTCGCCAGACTAAAATCAACTGTATTATTAGATTCTACTCTTCCACCTTTATTGTGTATTCTTTCTCCTTTAATTCTTATATTACCAGTTAACGACCTTATCTCCCCACCTCTATTATTTAAAATACCTTCATTTACTATATCTATCTCTTTGTAGGCTTCTATCACCCCTACATTCTCCAAGTTACTTAAATATATGCTACCTTTTTGAGACTTTATATTAGCTTTTTTCCTTGCTCCTTCTTCCGTAAATAATCTTACACTTTCACTCAAACTAGCATCAACACTTCCTAAAGCTACTATTTCTTTCTTATTAACCAAACTTCCACCTTTAAACACTATTCCATTCTCTTGGTTAAACTGATGCACTCTGCCATTGTTGACAAAACTTCCATTGATTACTAAATTTCCATTACTTAATAGCAAATTTTCATTCTCAATGGTAGAACCTAATAAAGTTACTGAAAACTCTCCTTTTATCTCATTGGTATTAACTATCTTTCCTTTATCTACTTCTATCAACAAACTATTTCCTAATGTCCTCCCACTATTATCTACTAGTTTGTTTCCTACTAACCTAATCTCACCCTTACTTATTATATCACCAGTATTTTTTAGATTTTCTCTGGCAACAAGTAAAAGATTATCTGCTCCAATAATTTTTCCTGAATTGTTTATATTCTCACTTAATATATGTACTTTATTTACACTATCTTCTCTTTTCCCTGTAGATAGTACTAACCCACCTACATTATAAAAGTTTTTAACTACAGAAAAATTTATTACTCCATCACTTTTAATTTCTCCTAAATTTTCAAGGTCTCTTGAACTAATATCTACTATTTTTCCACCTATTAATTTACCTTTATTTAATCCTTTTTCAAAGCTTAAATTAACTTCCTCTTTTCCACCTATATTTCCTTCATTTAGAAATCCCTTGCTTGTTATACTTATTTTTTTACTTGTCAATCCACCGTTTATTCGGGTCTCGCCAGATGTATTTATTTTAATCTCATTATTTGAACTAACCTTTCCTAAAGTTGTACTTCCTTTACCCTCTGTTACAGTGTTTTTAATAGCATAAACATCTTTTAATACTATATCACCCTTTGAATCTATTATTACATCTGATATATCAGCAACTACTTCAGAGTTACTATTAACACCTACTCCTTCCTCTGTACTTATTAAAATTATCCTCCCTGCATAAATGCCACCTAACTGACTAGTATCTATACCTATCGATGGTTTTTCATTATCTTCCCCTATTATTTCCTTATATTTTTTACTTTCATAATCATATTCATTTCTACCACTAATTAACCTAACTTCATCTTTACCATAAATACTCCCATTCAATTGGGCTATTCTTGATATTATTTCAAAGTAGCTAACTTTACTTAAATCTATCCCCTTTTCTCCTACCTCTACTCTACCATTTTCTACTCTAAAACCCAATTTATCTTCTATCCCATTCACTTTACCTGTTGTTAACGTAACTCTTGACGTATTTATAAAACCTGCTCCATTTACATAAATTCCATTTGGATTAGCTAAAATAAAATCTGCTTCTTTTCCAAAAATTTCTGTGTATCCCTTAATATCGCTTTTTTCACTTCCACTTACTTCAACAATAATTATTCGAGCATTATTTTCTAAATTAGGATTATTATTTACAAAACCTGCTAACTCACTCCTACCAATTTCAGTACTATTATTGATAACTACTCCACGCTCATTAACATTATATTTATCAAAATCATTATATGAAACACCTTCTCTATTTGGATTGGCTATATTTACCAAATCAATTCCATTTGCAGCTTTATCAACTATAGTAGAACCACTATTAACTACAATACCACTTGCGATAATAATATCTGGAACAAGAAAGTGGATTAGAAACACATTAGCCACTATTCTTTTTTTTAACTGCTTTAACATAGTTATTCCCCTCCCCATAAACTTAACTAACTATACTCCTATTAATTAAATATTTAAAATCATTTTATCAAAACTAATTAAAATTTAAGTACTTTAAAACTCCTAATATTTTGTTAAGACTTCTTCTAGCTTAGCAAGACTTTAGTACTCTTTCGACTTTGAATTTGAATATATTTTCTAATAAATCAACTGTATTTTCTACTAAATAACAACTTTCAATCTTTATCCCGTTTTTATCGACTTTAGTTAATAAATAAGAAATAATTAAGTACTTTTCTAACAAAAAACCCCAAAGAATTACTAGATTTACTAGATTTTTTATCGTAATATAAAATCTATAAGAATAACTGAGCTTTATATATATTTATGTTGGTAATATAAACATCATTCCTAACAATTATGTTTGGTATTTACTGTTATAGTTCTTTTTTTAGTCTATTACTCCTTCCTCTTCACTTGACTTTAAGAGCATAAACTAATTTATTTAATTATTTTATAATAATTATTCAAATGTTCTAAGTAACTATATAATTAGTTAAAAACAACATTTTGTCAATATCAAAAAATTTTGTTGTAGATATATCTTTCATTTAACTCTTATACTTAAAATTTATAAAATCAATTTTCATAATTCTCCCGTAACTCGACTTGTGCGTTTTTCAAAAAAAAATAGGCATCAGCCTTAAAATGTTGTAAAATTTGTTTCCAGACAAAAC
>CAZFBB010000195.1:0-4563 GCA_964517235.1 uncultured Fusobacteriaceae bacterium | reverse complement strand
GTATTTAAAACTTTACTTGTTAAATGACCTCATTGGTAAGTATATATATATTGTTCGATAATTTTAGGTCTTGTTTTACTAAACCAGAAATAAAAGAGATTTTATTTGTTAGAACCTATCTATCTTTTATTATTTGAGACTCCTAGATAAGTTTAATTAGCAAAATTAGTTAATAGTCGAAAAACTGCTTCTTCAAGGTTGATTAGAAAAAAATACTATTGGAACCAGTATTTTGGTGTAGAAGTTATTCCATTTTAACAATTGGAGGGGGAACAATAGAGATAATTGAAAATTTTATTCATTCTCAAGCAGAAGTTGAAGATTAAAACTTTTCCGATTCTTCTCCCTCCTAAATGGAAGAGGGAGTTTTCCTGAAACAATTCAGATAAAATAAAGAAAAAATCTTTCATTCAATCATTTGTTTCTATTGTATATGATTAGATATATTATTTTGTACTTTTTTACTGGTGGAATGAAGACCAGAGTATAAAAGTGTAATTTTTTCTTTGTATACTATCTTTTGATTTTATTGTGTTCCTGTGTTTTTATTTATATGATATATACTGATGATGCTATCATAGTCATTTTGTAAATCAATGGCTAATTCTGGATTACACTTTAAATTAACACGGTCTCCCTTTTCTACGTTACATAGTGTATATATTTTGTACTAATTCCAAAAATCATAGTTGTTAAATCGAAAGAAAAATCAATAGTAGTCCCTTTAAGACTGAAATAAATTTTCAAAAATCTTTTATATACATTTTTTTAATTTTCAATCTCGTGTTGAATAATTCAATTAACTCACTAAGGATAATATTAAATTAAAATATTAAAAAATAAATTTTAAATTTGTTGATTTTTTTTAAAATACATGGTATCATTTCAGTGATTATTTATCTATAAAGGAAGCTTAGTTTTATTAGTATATCCTTTATACTATATATTTTGGCTCAAAAAAGAACAGTTTTACTAAGCCTGCTGAATAAGTCCGATTTTAAAATTTCAAAAATAATTTCATTGATTTTATTGGAGTATACCCATCTAAATTATGAAAAATTGAGATTTTTAGACTTTTTCAGTGACTTTGTTTTACTGCTCTTTTTTCTTTTTAAATAATCATTTTATATGTTATTTTATAAATTTTATTAAAATATATATATTAGAAGCAAACTTGCCTTTAGACTTTTATTATCTTCTACAATTTCACTTTTCCAATTTTCATCAATGAATTCATAGGTAGTTCTTAGAGCAAAACCTAATGATTCAGAAAAAAATAATAAAGTATCTAAAGAAATTTCTAATCTAGCTCCCTCTGTAGTATCTTTTTTTTCTATACCTGTACGTAAGCTTTCCTCTTCACTTATTCCATAATAATAATTAGTATACTTATCTTGATAATAAAATGCTTTTATACTAGGTATTAAAAATAAGACTTTATGAGGCCTAAAGGTTCTACTAACTCCAAGTCCTCCAGCTAAAGATTCAGATCTAAAATCACTAAATAATTCAGTAATATACGTGATTTTTCCCAATTGTTTTTTTCCCCTAAACCCAAATAACAAAGGTGCTTTTCTGTCGTCCAATTCTCTATATTGAAGTTCCAAATCTTTACTATTAAAGCCTGTAACAGTTTCGTATTTGAAAAAAGTAGTTAGCTTATATTTCTCATTATACAAGACCTTTCCAATTTCTAAACCTTCAAGGTAATAATTGCCATAGGTTGCAACTATATTAGGATAATATTGTATACCTTGACCTTTATATTGACCATTTTGACCGTAAATACCAAAAGCAATATTCTTTTCTATTGCATACATATTCAAGCAAAAAAGAATAAACAAAAATAAATTTTTCATAATAATCCCTCCCATAAAAAATGATTCCCTTTTAAAGTTTATTATATATTTAAACTTATAACAACTAAATATTTATAAAAAACATCTCTTGAAGTTTTGATTAGAAATAGTACAATTAATCTTAGTAGTTTATATAAAAGAATATATGTGAAAGTCGTTAGCTTTGTTAGAAAGATTCTGTATTAAAAAAACATAAGTTAAACTTATATTGATAAAAATGCTTTTACAATGTAAGTATTATTTTTTTTAAAGATGTGTTAAAATTTATTGAGGTGATTACATGAAAAAAATATTATTTTTTTTAATAATTTCATTGATGACTTTTGGAAATGTAAAGGAAGAATTGTTAAAAGAAATAGCCAAAGAGAGTATACCCAGTGGAAGTTTGGTGGTAATAAATAAAGGGGAAGAGATAATCTATAATTGGGGGAAAGAAAAGGAAGATATAAATTTTACACAAAATTCTTATGTACATAGTGGATCAATTTCTAAAATTTTTACAGCTTTGGCTATAATTAAATTAGAAAGTAAAGGCAAGCTTTCCTTTGAAGATAGGGTAGTAGAATATACAGGATCATTAATCAAAGATAAAAGATTTTCAGAGATAAAAATAAGTAATTTGTTGACTCATACAAGTGGTTTGGAACAAAAAAGCTTGGAAACGGCTGTAGATGATTTAAAAGAACTTGAAGAATTTGAAAAAGTCTTGAAAGAAAGTCTTAATTTTCACATAAGTTCGAATAAATTAATATTATATTCTAGTCCTGCTAGTGCTTTATTAGGTTTGGTAATAGAAAAAGTAGAAAATAAACCTTATGAAGACTATATGGAAGAGCTATTTGCTCAATATGGAATAAAAGGTACATATAATCCAAATAGGTTTAAAGAATACAATATAGCTATTGGTAATGATAAGGGAGGAAGAAAATATACAAAAGATTACTTTAATTTGTTTAAATCAAGTGGTGATTTATTAATATCTTCTTATGATATGTATAAATTTTTATCTGTTTCTTTTGAGGATAAAGATATAAAAAAGATGTTTTTTACTCGATTTTCTACAGATAGAAATTTACCTGGGAGAACTTTTGGTTTTTCAGAGAGCTACTATAATAATGAAAGATATCTATTTCAAGATGGTGGAGCACCTGGTTATAATTCAAAACTTGTGATAATTCCAGAAAAAAGAATAGCTTTTTTTCTAACTTATACATCAGATAAAAGTTCATTTAAGAACAGCGTATCTGATTTGATTTTGAAAGAAATATTTGGTTCACCAGATGATGGCATTGAACTTGGGAGAATGAAAAGAGTAGAAGTAATAGAGGGTCAGTATTATTCTGTTGGCAATTATAGTAAAAGTATAGAAAAATTTTCAACACTTATGAGTCAGGATACTTTAAAAAAAACAGAAGTCGGATTTAATTTTGGTAATAGAGAATTTAGAGATACAAAAAACTCTTATTTTGTTGATGAAAAAGGAAATAGAGCAGTTTTTGAAAAGATTGATAATAATTGGTACTTACATATTAACAAAAGTAGTTATAAACTAGCTAGAGGTTTGGAAAAAAGAGATGTTGAATTGGGACTTATAATAATACTTATAATTTCCATATTTGGTGTATTTATATACTCTTTATTCAGTTATCTTACTAGAAATATTGCTAAGTCAGCTTACTTAATGTTAACAACTTTTATATACTTATTTTTACTAATTTCCTTTTTTGTATATTTAATGAGTGTTAATTTTTGGAATTTAGTTTATAAAAATTTTAACTTTTTAAATATAATAAAAATTGTTAATATATTATCTTTTATACCTTTAACTGCTTATTTAGTATCGAGGAAAGATCAAAGGTACTCACCAAGAATATATAAAGGAAAAGTTGTATTTGTTTTTTTTGTAATAGGATATATAGTTTTTTTAATTAGGTATGGTATAATCTAGAAGATTAAAAAAAGAAGAGCTTACTTTAAAGTAAGCTCAAATGTTATTTTCTTTCTTTTGATATTCTTTTCATTATTGCACCTTGGAATAGTGCTAAAAAAACAAATGGAAGTATAATTAAATTTAATAATAAAGATTTTGTATTTTCAGCTTTAGAAATATTTATAAAAAAGCCTATTGTAGCTAAAAATGATAAAACATTGTATATTAGAATATTTCTTTTTTTCCATCTTCTTCCTGAATCCTCTGCAAAAGTTATAAAATTTTTAAATATATTTTTTATATTCATCAAATCACCCCGTCGATAATAATATAAAGTATATCAAACATCTATCAAAATAACAACATAATAGATAAAAAAACAAATATTACTTAGTTGACCAATTAGTTATTAATATGTTATCTAAGTGATTTGTACTAGACACATATTCTATATTAAATTTGCCATTTTTATATGTTACGAGACTAACACTACTATTTTGGAAAACTTTACTGGACCAAAATTCCTCTAAAGAATGATTATTTAATATTTTAAACAAAATTTTAATTGTTATTCCATGAGAAACAAGCATAATATTGGAATTTTTATAAGTAGAAGTAAAGTAATCAAGCTCCTTTTTAACTCTATCTTCTACCTCTTCAAAACGTTCTCCTCCGTGATTATGTGGTTCATATAAATGAGCATGTTTAAAAAAATTATTTAAGTTATCAGAAAATTCTTCCTTTAATAGGTCAATTTCTTTTCCCTCCCAAGAA
>CAZFBB010000194.1:0-4567 GCA_964517235.1 uncultured Fusobacteriaceae bacterium | reverse complement strand
AATGCTATCTCAATTGAAGACCTTAATATGAAAGGTATGAGCCAAGCATTAAACTTTGGAAAATCAGTATCTGATAATGGTTGGGGAATGTTCACTACAATGCTTAAATATAAAACAGAACTAACAGGAAAGCAACTTGTAAAGATAGATAAATTCTATCCATCAAGTAAAACCTGTTCTCTTTGTGGTGCAATAAAACAAGACTTAAAATTATCAGATAGAGTGTATATTTGCCAATGTGGTCACTCAATAGATAGAGACCTAAATGCAAGTATTAACATAAAAAATCAAGGTAAATTGTTGTTAAAATATTAAATATATACAGGGTAGGGCTTAGCCCTAGAGCTTGGTAATCATAGTAACCATTAGGTTACTACATCCCAAGAAGCCCCCTCAAAACCCTTACATAGGTTTAAGGTTTCGCAGAGGAGCATGCACTAAAAATGGTGTACTATCAATAGGGAGGTGAGTTAATGAAAGAACATGATATTGAAAGGGCATGTGTTTTTCATAGTATATTCTTCAGTTTCTTTTATGTAGTTTTTATTATTATTTCTTTGTTATCTCTAAAAAAAGAAGTTAGTTCTTCTTTTAAAGAAGCTTTTAATAATTTTAGTATGCTACTTGTTCTTATGATTGGTGGAATTTTTATTTTTATCACATTTATTTTCTTTATTTTTGGAATTTTTTATGGAAAAATAATTAACAACTACAAATTTCAAAATAAACAAATGTACTTTAGTTTGATTATTTTAAGTCCAGCTACAGGAAAATTATTTAGTCCATTAGTTAATCCCTATTACAACTTGGGATTCTCTACGATTTTTTGGTTGTGTTTCGTTTCTACTTTTGTTCACAGAAACAAAAAATATTTTTCTCAATTAAATAAACCTCCTAGCCTAAACTAGGAGATTTATTTTTATAATTATCTATTCCACTGTTACTGATTTAGCCAAATTTCTCGGTTTATCTACATCTAATCCCCTATCTTTAGCAACATAGTATGATAAAAGTTGTAAGGCTACTACATTTACAACTGGAGAAAAATCCTCTTCCACCTCTGGTAAGTACAATACTTCTGAACAAATATTCTTCAAATCTCCATTTCCTTTTGTTCCTATACCAAGTACCTTTCCCTTTCTAGCTCTTACTTCTTCTATATTAGACTTTACTTTTTCATAAGTATGGCTATTTGTTGCTATTGCAACTGTAGGGCAAGCTTCTTCAATAAGTGCTATTGGTCCATGCTTTAATTCTCCACTTGGATAAGCTTCAGCATGTATATAGGAAATCTCCTTTAGTTTAAGTGCTCCTTCAAGAGCTATAGGATAATTTATATTTCTGCCTATATACATAGTATTAGATACTTTATTAAACATTTTAGCTTTTTCTTGTATTTCTTCCTTTAATAAAAATACTTCTTTTACTTTACTACTTAATTCTTTCAAATTAGATATTAATTCTCTTCTCTTATTACTATCTAACATAGCTCTTTTTTCACCAAGAAAAATTGCAAAAAGATATAATGCTATTAATTGAGAGGTAAATGCTTTAGTCGAAGCAACTCCTATTTCAGATCCAGCATTGGTATAAAGAGTCCCGTCAGCCTCTCTACTAATAGTACTTCCTAGTACATTTATTATTCCGAAAACTTTTGCACCTTTATTTTTCGCTTCACGAAGACCTGCAAGAGTATCTGCTGTTTCTCCCGATTGGCTAATTAGTAATACCAAATCATTTTCACCGATTATAGGATTACCATATCTAAATTCCGAAGCAAAATGCACTTCTACTCCCAATCTAATCCACTTTTCAATTATACTTTTGCCTATAAGTCCAGCATAGTATGATGTACCACATGCAACAATATGTATTTTATTTAGTTTCTCCACTTGGTCATTACTAATATCAAATTCATCTATTAATACCTTATCATCTTTTATCTTTCCCCTAAGGGTATCTTCTATAACTCTATCTTGCTCAAATATCTCCTTAAGCATAAAATCTTCATATCCACCCTTTTCACTTGCCTCTACAGAAAATTTTATCTCTTCTACTTCCATCTCTACCTTTTTACCACCAAAACTATATATTTCTACACTATCCTTAGTTAATCTCCCAATATTATCATCTTCTACAAAAATAATTTTATTTGTATATTTAAGTATGGCTGTCACATCAGAAGCTAAAAAATTTTCTCCTTCTCCCAATCCAAGTACAAGGGGAGAACCTTTTCTTGCAAAATAAATTTCATCTTTATTTTCTCTATTTATTATCGAAAGTGCATATGTTCCTGACAATCTTCTTACTACTTTTCCTAATGTAACCAACATATCCCCATCATAAAGACAATCTAAAAGATGTACTACTACTTCACTATCTGTTTCAGACAAAAATTTATAACCTTTTTCTCTTAACTCTTCCCTCAACTCACTATAATTTTCAATAATTCCATTATGAACTAAAGCAAATCTATCTCCTGAAAAATGAGGATGTGAGTTACTTTTGCTAGGAATACCATGAGTTGCCCATCTAGTATGACCTATACCTATTTGACCTTTAAAGTTTTGATTTTGACACAATTTTTTAAGATTTTCAAGTCTACCTACTTCTTTTGCTTTTATTATCTCATTATTACTATTACAAATGGCTATTCCAGCTGAATCATAACCTCTATACTCCAATTTTTCCAAACCTTCCAATAATATTCCTTTCGGTTCCCTAAGTCCAGCATATCCAACAATTCCACACATAATATCCTCCTCTATTTGTTCACATTTTTTCAAAACAAAAAGACTTTGTAAAAGCCTCTACAAAATAATATGAACTCTATAATATAGAGAATTTTAGCTACTAATAAGATTTTGTATCAAAAATTACTTTTTGATTTTGTACTTATTTAAGGTTGTAGCCACCCTAGAGTCATCCGCCGAATCTTCGATAAACTCTAACCCTCGTCACCTAAAGTAGGTCTGGCGCTTCTATGTTTTTTCAAAATTCTCCCTATAATTATATCATATTATACTCTTTCAACCAAATCACCGTAAATATTTTTTTGGAGGTTTCTTTCTTCTTTATTTTGTAATTTTTTCTTCATTTAGAAATAAGATTTAATTCTCCTTCTGGCAAATTTAAAGTTTTTTTTTAAAAAAATTACATTTTATTAATCTGCTTAGTTTTTCCAATTTAATTCTTTAAGGAAATCTTGTATAATTTTTATAAGAAATTCTATAAACTTAATATTCATCAAATAATTAAAATCAAGGAGGTTAATATGAATAATAATTATTTATGTCCAAAATGTGGAGGTAACCACTATAGCACAGACCAAATATCTACAACAGGTACAGGTCTTAGTAAGATGTTTGACATACAAAATAGACGGTTTACTATAGTTACTTGTAATAACTGTAAATACTCAGAGATGTATAAAGCAGAAGCTAGTGAACTAAGTAATATATTTGATTTATTTATTGGATAATAATTTATATATATTCTTTTCTTCAAATATAGTTATACAAAAAAATAAAGGAAATTTACTCAAAAAGTATAAACTAACACTTCCTTTCGGCAAGCTCCCCCACTAAACCTACATAAAGAATCTTAAAGGGGCTTCTTGGAATATAGCAACCCAATGGTTACTATGATTATCAAGTTCTAAGAGTAAGCCCTACCCTGTTTATATTTAATATTTTAAAAACAATTTATCTTTTTGTAGAAATTTTTAAGAAAATGTTAAATTTCCCTTCCAAGTAGGGGATGAAGTTTTCTCGAAATAATTTAGATAAAAAAATATAAATAAATTGGGATAATTATAAAATTGTCCTTTTTTAACTGAATGTTTTGGGAATTTTCTTAACTTCTTTAGGTTATTTCCTACTGTAAGCTGTTAAGCAAGTTAAAATTTTTTCAAGTCTAACCTGAAAAAAATACAAGAGTAATTTAAGAAGAACAGGTATGATTCGATGTCGCTGAAAAAGTCCAAAAATTTTAATTTTTCACAATTCTGGCCAAGCTGAAATTCAATAAAATCAATGAATTATTGCTTTTTAAATTCAAAAAATAGGACTTTTTCAGCGAATTCATATAATTCTATTCTAACTCTTGATTGCAAAACCAAAAATAAAGGAGTCTTTTCTCAATTTCCTCAACTCTACCTTCAATAGTACGAGCTAATACATTAATAGCTGAATTATTACAATCAACTTTATTCTCCACAGCTAAAAGAGCATTGTAAGTCTTTTGTATAATTTCTTCTAAATGCTGTAATAAGAGTTAATCTATGAATACTTGAACTATTATAATTAACTTTCCTTTCTATTTTCTTAAGTTCAACTATTTTTTTCTCAATTTCTTCAACTCTACCTTCAATAAATACGAGCTAATGCATTAATAGCTAAATTATTACAATCAACTTTATTCTCTACAGCTAAAAGAGCATTGTAAGTCTTTTGTATAATCTCTTGTAAATGCCATTTAAGACCATCTGTCTTATCTTCATTTACAAAAGGCATATTAAATAAATCTGTAAACTTAAGGGCTCCCCACTTATCATAAGTGTTAAATA
>CAZFBB010000193.1:0-4660 GCA_964517235.1 uncultured Fusobacteriaceae bacterium | reverse complement strand
GGCAGTTACACTTATGGTTTTATATATTGTATATGTGACATTAATATATCTACCAATTTTGTTAATTGTTGGGGAAGAAAAAGGAATAGAAATAACTAGTAAATTAAAAAAGCAGTATGGTCAATTTGTTATGTGGTTGGTGAGGTGTGAAGTAGAAGTTCAATTTGAAGACGAAAAAGAATTTTTTTCCATTGAACAAGAACCTGTTGTTGTAGTAGCAAATCATCAAAGTTTTGTAGATATCCCCCTTCTATTAGGATACTTTCCTAAAAATATAGGATTTGTAGCAAAAAAAGAAATAAGAAATTGGCTAATATTTAATTTGTGGATGGATAGAGCTCAATGTGTTTTTTTAGACAGAAGAAATCCTAAAAAAGCTTTAGCATCAATGAAAGGCGCGATGAAGCTTGTAAAGGGAGGTAAATCAGTAGTAATATTCCCTGAAGGAACTAGAACAAGAGATGGAAAAGTGGGTGAGTTTAAAAAAGGAAGTTTTAAATTAGCCACAGAGCCTGGAGTTAGAATAGTGCCTGTAACCATAAAGGGTACATATGATGTAATGAATAAACATGCTTTTAAAATTTATAAAGGAAAAGAAGTTAAAGTGATAATAGGTAGAAGTTATGTGACAGAAGGAATTAATAAGGAAGAAAAAAATAAAATTCACAAAGAAATAAGAAAAAAAATCATATTAAACCAAGGGAGCCTTTAAGGTTCTTTTTTACTTAAAGAAAAAAATAACAATAGACCTTGACAATTACTTACTTATTTAGTATACTTTTTTTGTAAAGCAAGATTAAACACTGTTTGATGTTTACATAAATGTTTTGATGTGGTACAAAACATATGAAATAAGTAATTCCAAACCTTGTAAAATTATACAAATGTGATTCAGTATTTAATATGTACACTGAAACTTAAAATGAGGTTGACAGAGTTTAACGCTTGTGTTATATTGATGGCGTGTATATGTTTAATCAGGTTTAACGTAATTAAACTACGATTTATCTTAGGAGGTAAAAATGGGTACTAAAGCATGGGAAAGCTTTAAAGGAGATGCTTGGAAAAAAAGCATTAATGTCAGAAACTTTATACAAGAAAATTATAATCCTTATGAAGGAGATGATTCTTTCTTAGAAGGAGCAACAGAAGCTTCAACTAAGTTATGGGAAAAACTTAGTGAAATGTTCAAAGAAGAAAGAACAAAAGGGATTTATGATGCAGAAACTAAAACTCCTTCAGCAGTAGACGCTTACGGAGCAGGCTATATTGAAAAAGAATTAGAAACGATAGTAGGACTTCAAACAGATGCACCTCTAAAAAGAGGAATCTTCCCAAATGGTGGATTAAGAATGGTAAAAGGCGGTTTAGAAGCTTACGGGTATGAATTAGATAAAACTACAGAAGAAATCTTTACAAAATATAGAAGAACTCATAATGATGGAGTTTTTGCAGCTTATACACCTGATATCAGAAAAGCTAGAAAATCAGGAATAGTAACGGGATTACCAGATGCATATGGTAGAGGAAGAATAATTGGAGACTATAGAAGAGTTGCACTATATGGTGTGAATAAATTGGTTGAAGACAAAGTTTATCAATTATCTAACTTAGAATACAATGAAATGACTGAAGATGTAATTAGACAAAGAGAAGAAATTTCAATTCAAATAGCTAGTTTAAAAGCTTTAATGAGAATGGCTGAAGAATACGGTTTTGATATTTCTAGACCAGCTGAAACAGCACAAGAAGCTGTACAATGGACATATTTTGGTTACTTAGCAGCTACAAAAGATCAAAATGGAGCAGCTATGTCACTAGGAAGAGTATCTACATTTTTAGATATATATATAGAAAGAGACTTGAAAAATGGAGTAATTACAGAAAAAGAAGCTCAAGAATTTATTGATCATTTTGTAATGAAGTTAAGAATTATTAGATTTTTAAGAACTCCAGCATATGATGAATTATTCTCAGGAGATCCTACATGGGTTACTGAATCTATAGGAGGACAAGGTGTTGATGGAAGAACTCTTGTTACGAAAAACTCGTATAGAATATTAAATACATTATATAATTTAGGACCAGCACCAGAACCAAATTTAACAGTTTTATGGTCGAGAAATTTACCAGATAACTTCAAAAAATTCTGTGCACAAGTTTCAATAGATACATCAGCTGTTCAATATGAAAATGATGATTTAATGAGACCTGATTTTGGTGATGACTATGGAATAGCTTGTTGTGTTTCTCCAATGAGAATCGGAAAACAAATGCAATTCTTTGGAGCTAGAGTTAATCTTCCAAAAGCATTATTATATGCTATAAATGGTGGTAGAGATGAAAAATCAGGAGATCAAATTATGCCTAAATTTGCTCCAATAACTTCAGAGTACTTAGAATATGATGAAGTAGTAGAGAAGTTTGGAAATACAATTGAATGGTTAGCAGGAGTTTATGTAGAAGCTCTTAACATTATTCATTATATGCATGATAAATATGCGTATGAATCTTTACAAATGGCTTTACATGATAAAGATGTACTAAGAACAGAAGCATTTGGAATTGCTGGATTATCTATCATAGCAGATTCGTTAGCGGCTATAAAAAATGCTAAAGTAAAAGTAATCAGAGATGAAACTGGTTTAGCAGTTGACTATGAAATAGAGGGAGATTACATTCCATTTGGTAATGGAGATGACGAAACAGATGGAATCGCTTGCTGGATAACAGAGAAATTTATGAATTTAGTAAGAAAGCACCAAATGTATAGAGGGGCAACACCTACTCAATCAATCTTAACAATTACATCTAATGTTGTATATGGTAAGAAAACAGGAGCTACTCCTTGCGGAAGAAAAGCAGGAGAACCTTTTGGACCAGGTGCTAATCCTATGCATGGAAGAGATAGAAGAGGAGCATTGGCGTCAATGAACTCTATTGCTAAGTTGCCATTTGAACATGCAAATGATGGAATTTCATATACATTTGCTATAACACCAGCAGCTTTAGGAAAAGAAGAAGAAAGTAGAGTAACAAACTTAGTTACTTTAATGGATGGTTACTTTGCACCTAATGGAGGACAACATATCAATATTAACGTATTTGATAGAGCTTTATTAGAAGATGCTATGGAACATCCTGAAAAATATCCTCAACTTACAATTAGAGTTTCTGGATATGCAGTAAACTTTACTAGATTAACTAGAGAACAACAATTAGATGTAATCTCAAGAACTATCAGTGATAAAATGTAATTAAGTCTTACAAAATATTTAATTTTGTAGTAAAATACAAGGAGGGATTATCCCTCCTTAATTTATGAAAGGAAATATTTTTTTTAAAAGAAAATTAGAATAATTTTTTTTTATGAAAAATATTTTAAAGAGCTTGAGGTGAAAGAGATGATTACTGGAAAGTTGCATTCTTTTGAAAGTTGTGGAACAGTAGATGGGCCGGGTATAAGGTTTATAGTGTTTACTCAAGGATGTCCTTTGAGATGCAAGTATTGTCATAACCCAGATACATGGAAATTAAAAGATGCAAAATATGAAAGAACTACTGAATTTGTAATGAATGAAATAAAAAAATATAAAAATTTTTTCCTAAATGGAGGAGGGGTTACTATAACTGGTGGAGAACCACTTATGCAACCTGATTTTGTAGAAGAATTGTTAAAAGAATGTAGAAAAGAAGAGATACATACAGCTATCGATACTTCGGGGTATGTTTTTAATGAAAGAATTAAAGAAATTTTAGAATTAGTTGATATGATTCTTCTTGATATTAAGTGTATGGATGAAAAGGAATATAAGGAATTAACTGGAGTTGAATTAGAACCTACTTTGAAGTTTGCTAAATATCTAGAGAAAATTGGAAAGCCTGTTTGGTTAAGGCATGTTTTAGTTCCTGGAATAACGGATAGGGATGAATATCTAATAAAATTAGCAGATTTTATTAAAGATATGAAAAATGTAGAAAAAGTAGAAATATTACCATTTCATAAAATGGGTGAATATAAATGGAAAGAACTTGGGTTAAAATATCAACTTGATAAAGTAGAATCACCTACAAAAGAAAGAATTGAAAACGCAAAAAAAATATTTAAAGATAGAGGGTTAAAAGTTTGATTTTAGCCTTTCTTTATTAAATAATTATGACTTTTTCTTTTTACTAAAAGTTGTGAAACTTAGAAATTTAACTTTTGTGTTGATAATAACCTAGGTTAAAATACTCTGTGCCTATAAAAAAACGAAATTTGATAAAGAATAAAAACCTAGCTTTAGCCAAAGTTAAATTTAGGTATTTATATTTTTAACTAAGCTGTGTCTAATTGATTAAAAGAAGAACAATTTTAAGGAGTATCCATATGGATTTTGTATAAGATTAGGTATTAAAGAAAGAATAGTTCAGGTTGAAGACAATATAGATAGTTTTTGAAAAAAACATCATTACTTTTGTTTTGATACAATATAGATTTAGTTATAACTCTAAGACCTTGAATTACTTTTATATTAAGATAAAAGTAATTTTGTGAAAAATCAAAAGAGAAGAGGTTTTAGGAGGGATGATTTTAAGTTGAATTTTGAAAAAAAATAAAAAAGAAAAAAAGTATTGACGAAAAGAAAAAGGTGTGATAGTATATATCTCGCGTCAAGGA
>CAZFBB010000192.1:0-4677 GCA_964517235.1 uncultured Fusobacteriaceae bacterium | reverse complement strand
AGACTCTTTAGTATAATTACTAAGGTATTTTTTAAGAAGGTGATCGCTTGAAAATCAATATAAATGAGTTAAGAGCTAAGAATCAAAGTAACTTTATAAATCAAGTAATACTTGAAAAAGTTAAAGATGTAGATTTTGAATTATTAGAACCTGTTAGAGTAGATTATGAAATTAGCTTTATAGGTGAGGAGATTTACATTAGAGGAAAGTTTAAGACTAAAATAAAAACTGCATGTGTAAAATGTTTAAGTTCATATGAAATGAATTTAGAAGGAGAGATAGAAGGTCATTATTTAGATTCCAAATCTTTTAATGAGTATTCTAACTCTTTAGAAGGTGAAATAGAGTCTGATATGATTGCATACGAAGCTATTATTGAGGATGAAATTGACTTAGAAAAGCTTGTAAGAGAGCACCTAATTTTAGAAATTGATCCCTTTGGTCTTTGTAATGATGAATGTGCAGGTCTTGATGAAATGTCTGATTATGCAGATGATGGTATTGACCCAAGATGGATGGATTTATTAGAAATGTCTAAAAAAAAATAAATAAATAAGATAGTATATAGGAGGTAGGATAGAAATGGCAGTACCTAAGAAAAAGACTTCGAAAGCTAAAAAAAATATGAGAAGATCTCACCATGCCTTAGCAGGATTACACTTAGACAAATGTGATAACTGTGGAGAAGCAAAACAAGCTCACAGAATTTGTTTAGCATGTGGAACTTACAAAGGTAAACAAGTTTTAGATAGCGCTAACTAATAATTTTTTTAAAAAGCAAGTTAACCTTGCTTTTTTTTGTAGGAGGTAAATATGAGAATAGCCTTGGATGCTATGGGTGGAGATTTTGCACCTGTCGAAACAGTAAAAGGAGCTATTTTAGCATTGAATGAAATATCTCAATTAGAAGTTGTGCTAGTGGGTCACAAAGAAAAGATTGAAGCTGAATTAAAAAAATATAAATATGATAAAGGTAGAATTGAAATAGTTCATACTGACGAAGAAATATTAATGAAAGAATCTATGCCACCAGCAATGGCAGTTAGAAAGAAAAAAAATGCTTCTATGAATATAGCACTTAATCTAGTTAAAGAAGGAAAGTGTAGTGGAGCAGTATCAGCAGGAAATACAGGTGCTTTGATGACAGCTAGTCAATTAACTCTAAAGAGAATAAAAGGAATATTAAGGCCAGCTATTACGACTGTATTCCCGAGGAAAAGTGGTAATATGGTTATGATGGATGTTGGGGCAAATGCTGATTGTAAAGCAGAGTATTTAGATCAATTTGCTATTATGGGGAGCGAGTTTGCTAGGTTGATATTAGATGTTGATAATCCTAAAGTTGGACTTATGAATATTGGGGAAGAGCCTGGAAAGGGAAACGAACTTGCTAAAGAAACATATGAACTTATGAAAAAAAACAAAAAAATTAATTTTGCAGGCAATGTTGAAACTAGAGAGATGCTTGGTGAAGTAGAAGTAGATGTTGTTGTTGCAGATGGTTTTACAGGTAATATAGTTCTTAAAACAGCTGAAGGAGTAGCAAAATTTATTAATGATTTATTAAAAAGAGAAATTATGAAAAGTCCTATAAGAAAATTAGGTGCTTTACTTCTTAAGCCAGTTTTTAGTATACTAAAAAAGAAGATGGATTCATCAGCATATGGAGGAGCAATATTCCTTGGACTTAATGGTATATCTATTAAAGCCCACGGAAATTCAGATGCAGTTGCAATAAAAAATGCAATTAAAGTAGCTAATAAATTTGCTGAAAGAAACTTTGTAGAAGAGTTAAAGAAGGTAATACAAAGGGAGGCATAGAATGAAGGAACTTAAAAATGTAGGAGTTTTGGGAGTTGGAGCATATACACCTGAAAAAGTTCTTACAAACTTTGACCTAGAAAAATTAGTTGAAACTAGTGATGAGTGGATAGTGTCTAGAACAGGAATAGAAGAAAGAAGAATAGCTAGTGAAGAAGAATCTACATCAAATTTGGCCTTTGAAGCAGCAAAAAATGCTTTGGAAGATGCAGGGGTAAAAGCAGAAGAACTTGACCTAATTATAGTAGCTACTATGACACCAGATTACTTTACTCCAGCAACAGCAGCTCTAGTACAACATAAACTAGGAGCAACTAATGCAGCAGCATTTGATTTGAGTTCTGCATGTAGTGGACAAGTATATTCTCTTGTTGTAGCGTCAAACTTTATTGCTACAGGAGCATATAAAAAAGTATTAGTAATTGGAGCAGAAGTATTAAGTAAATTTATAGATTTTACAGATAGAAATACTTGCATTTTATTTGGAGATGGAGCTTCAGCATTTGTTTTAGGAGAAGTTGAAGAAGATTATGGTATTAAATCATTCCATTTAGCTGCAGATGGCGGTGGAGAGAATTCATTACTAGTACCAGGTGGTGGAAGTAGAAAACCAGCTAGTAAAGAAACAGTTGATGGTAAAGACCATTTCTTAAAGATGAATGGTAGAGAAGTGTTTAAATTTGCAGTAAATGCAGTACCTGAAACAACTTTAAAAACTTTGGAAAAAATTGGTTTAACTGTAGAAGATATAGATATGGTGGTACCCCATCAAGCAAATTACAGAATAGTAAGTGCAGCAGCGAAAAAGCTTGAGATGTCAGAAGAAAAATTTTACATGAACCTTAACAAATATGGGAATACTAGTGGAGCTTCTATAGGATTAGCTCTAAATGAAGCATACAAAAATGGCAAGATAAAAAAAGGTGACAATTTAATATTAGTTGGATTTGGTGCAGGTTTATCTTATGCATCATTAATGCTTAGATGGTCTAAATAGTAATCTTTGAGTTAGATGTTTTGTTTGACACCTAACTCTTATTATGATAAAATACATTACACCTGTTATATAAGAAGGAGGAAAAATGTCTAAAATAGCATTTGTTTATCCAGGACAAGGTTCACAGTATGTTGGAATGGGTAAGGAACTATATGAAAATAATGAAAGTGCAAAGAAATACTTTGACGAAATATTTAATAAGATAGATTTGGATTTGAAGGAAGTTATGTTTAATGGTCCAGAAGAAACATTAAAATTAACGAAATATACTCAACCAGCTATAGTAGCAATGAGTTTAGTACTTACTAAATTATTAGAAGAAAAAGGAATTAAAGCTGACTTTGTAGCAGGTCATTCATTAGGTGAGTATTCAGCCCTTGGTGCAGCAGGGATGTTGTCATTTGAAGACACAGTTGTACTTGCTGAAAAAAGAGGAAATATAATGAATGATGTTGCAGATAAAGTTAATGGAACTATGGCTGCAATTATTGGTTTAGAAAGTGATAAAATAAATGAAGTATTAAAGGAAATTGATGGAGTGGTAGAAGCTGTTAACTATAATGAACCAAAACAAACTGTTATTGCAGGAGAGGTAGAAAGTATCAATTTAGCATGTGAAAGATTGAAGGTCGCTGGAGCAAAAAGAGCTTTAGTATTACCTGTAAGTGGACCTTTTCATTCATCTCTTATGAAACCAGCAGGAGATAAACTAAAAGTTTATTTAGATACTTTAGATATAAAAGAAGCAAATGTAAAATTAATAGCTAATACATCAGTTGAATTTGTATCTAGCCCAGATGAATTAAAAGAAGAATTGTATAAGCAAACATTCGGTCCGGTTAGATGGGTAGAAACAGTGGAAAAATTAAAAGCTGAAGGTGTAGAAAAGTTATATGAAATTGGACCTGGAAAAGTTTTAAAAGGTTTAGTTAGAAAGATAGATAAGGGATTAGAACTTGTAAATATAGAAAAGTTAGAAGACTTAAATATTTAATAGGAGGAATTATGATTACTATTGATTTAAAAGGAAAAACAGCAGTGATTACTGGTTCAGCTAGAGGAATAGGAAAAGCTATCGCTGAAAAATTAGCTGCAGCAGGAGCAAATATTATTGTTAGTGATATTATTGCAGAAGTTGGTGAAAAAACAGCTAAAGAAATCGCAGAAAAGTATGGAGTAGGAACAAAATTTGTAGAAGCTAATGTGACTTTAGCAGAAGATAATAAAAGACTAGTAGAAGTAGCAGTTGAAGAATTTGGTTCTATAGATATTATGGTAAATAATGCAGGAATCACTAAAGATGGGTTGTTTGCAAGAATGAAAGAGCAAGATTTTAGTTTAGTTTTGGACATTAACTTAAAAGGTGCGTATTTAGGTGCACATGCAGCTTACTTAAAAATGATGAAGCAAAGATCAGGAACTATTATAAATATGGCATCTGTTATAGGCCTTACAGGTAACTTAGGTCAAGCGAACTATGCAGCTTCAAAAGCAGGTTTAATAGGTATGACTAAATCAATAGCAGCCGAAGCAGCAAAAAGAGGAGTAAGATGTAATTCAGTTGCTCCAGGGTATATAAAAACAGAAATGACTGATTTATTAAAAGAAGAAGTTCAACAAGAAATATTAAAGAAAGTACCGATGAATGCAATGGGATCAGTAGATGATGTTGCTAATGCAGTATTATTCCTTGCATCTGATTTATCTTCATATATCACAGGAAAAACAATAACTGTTGATGGTGGAATGGTAATGATTTAACAAATAATTTTGTTAATTAATAATTTTAATATAAACATATATAACTTGAAAAATAGCAAAAAATCTGCTATTATCATATATGATAGAAAAGTATTCTT
>CAZFBB010000191.1:0-4703 GCA_964517235.1 uncultured Fusobacteriaceae bacterium | reverse complement strand
GTCCTACTTGGTACTAAAAAGTCCCTTGCCCCTTCTGGAGTAGACTTAGTAAGTACTGGTGTATCTATATCTAAAAAGTCTCTAGTGTTAAGATACTCCCTCATAGAAAATAACATAGTATTTCTCTTTACTATATTATTAAGCATTTTTGGTCTTCTTATATCAAGATATCTATACTTAAGCCTTACATTTTCACTTAAATTTATTTCATCATCAATTTCAAATGGTAATACATCTGATTTGTTAATAATTTCCAATTCACTTGCAAATACTTCTATGTTTCCAGTTGGCATATTAGGATTTTTGCTAAATCTTTCTTTTACTATTCCCTTAACTTTTACAACATACTCATATTTTAAAGAATGTGCTAAATCACATAATTTTTTACTTACTTCTTCTGGATTAAATACTACTTGAGTTACTCCAAATCTGTCTCTCAAGTCCACAAATATAAGCCCTCCAAGGTCTCTATTATTATCTACCCATCCACTTAAAGTTACTTCTTCACCTATATTATTTTCTCTTAATTCACCTAAATTATGCGACCTATAAAACATATTATTCCCCTCTCAATTCTTCCAATACTTTATCTATATTTATCTCTTTTTGATTATTTTGCTTAATTGGACTTTTCACATAATTATTCCCTTCAACAAAATTCATCTTATCACTAAAAGAGTCTTTATCTTTCAAATCTTTTATTATAACTTTATTATTATTTACCTCTTCTTCTCCAAGAATAAGGGCATATTTAGCATTACTTTTATCTGCTTTTTTCATCTGAGCCTTCATAGATTTATTTTCGTACTCTATTCCAACTTCTATCCCACCAAGTCTTAACTCCTGAGCCAATACAAAAGCCTTTTCTTTAGCCCCTTCTCCCAACCAGATAATTTGAGCTTTTATCTTCTCATCTAGAATCTTCTCATCTAATAGTAACATCAAACGCTCTATTCCAGCAGCAAATCCAAATGCTGGAGTATCTTTACCACCCATTTGGCTTACCAAATTATCGTACCTTCCACCTGCAAGTACTGTTCCTTGAGCTCCTAATTTATTTGTTACTACTTCAAATACAGTATTCGAATAGTAATCTAATCCTCTTACTAATTTAGGATTAACTTTATACTTCACCTTAAATATTTCCAAATATTTCTTTACTTCTTCAAAATGTTTCACTTCTTCTTCATTTAAGTAATCAGAAAGTACTGGTGCTCTACTTACTACTTCACCATTAGTATCTATTTTACAATCGAGTACTCTCAATGGGTTTTTCTCATATCTATTTTGACAGTCTGTACATAAGTCATCTTTTTTATCTGAAAGGTAGTTAACAAGAGCTTTTCTATATTTACTTCTACTCTCATTTCCTCCTATAGTGTTTATTTGTACTTCCAATTCTTCAAGGTTTAATTTCTCAAGAAGTTTATACCCCATAGCAATAATTTCAGCATCTACCATAGGATCTTTTTTTCCTAAAACTTCTACACCTAATTGATTAAATTCTCTATATCTTCCTGCCTGAGGTCTTTCATATCTAAACATAGACCCATGATAGTACCATCTAGTAAGGTCTTCTACTCCATAGATTTTATGTTCAAGATAAGCTCTTACAACTGGAGCTGTTCCCTCTGGTCTGAGTGTACAGCTTCTGCCACCTCTATCTTCAAAAGTGTACATTTCCTTATCTACTATATCTGTACCTTCTCCAATTCCCCTTTTAAATAATTGTGTTTCTTCAAAAATAGGAGTAATTATCCTATTAAACCCATAATTTTCAAATATTTCCTTTGCATTTTCAACTATATAGTTATATTTTTTTGAATCTAAAGCAAATATATCTTTAGTTCCTCTTACTGCTTTTAACTTCATAACTTTCCTTTCTCTATATTAAAAAGTTTTTTTGAATACTTCCTTTTCTCTCCCCAATACGCCCTTATTCTCACCATTTAATACTAATTCTACTTGCGAGCCATCTCCCACTTTTACATAGATTCTATCTGCTTCTTTACCTTCTACCCTAATTTCTTTATTTTTAGCCATATCAAAATATATTCTTTTTCCATTCTTACTAACTTCCACCCACGAATGCCCCTTAACTAATAAAATAAGTTCTTTTTCTACTTTCTCTACTACTTTTTGGACACTACTTGCCACTTCTTCTGCCTCTAATTTTTCTTCTTCCATTTCCAGTTTTTCTTCTTCTATTTCCATAATAATATCTTCTTTTGCTATTTCTTCATTTTCAATATCTTCATTCACTTTTTCAACATCTACTTCTTCCATCTTTTTTGGGACTTCTTCTACTTCTACTACTTCTACTATATCTTTAACTTCGTCTATTACTATCTCAACTTGATTACTAACAATTTTTTCATCAGACTTTAAAACAAAAAACTTAACCCCAACAATTCCTATTATAGCAAGTAATACCCCTCCAAATAATAACGTAATGCCCTTACTCTTTCCTTTACCCTTTTTTTCCTTTATTTTTTCCTCTTCTGCTACTACTTCTTTTTTTCCATTTCTATGAATTTCATAAAGTTCCATAGCATATTCAACATTGATACCTAAAAGGTTTATATAAGTTTTTAAAAATCCCTTTTCATATACTTTTCCCGGCATATCATCAAAATTTTCACTTTCCATATCGTTAATATACCTTCTTTGAATTTTAGTCTCTTCTACTACTTGATCTATAGTGAGTCCAAGACTCTCTCTTTTTTCCTTTAGCATCTTACCTATGCTATCACTCATATTTCCACCCCCATAGTTTTTCTAATTTTTCTCTAATCATACTTTCATTACGATTTTCTTCAGGTATGTAATACCTTTTATCTAAATCTATATATTTTTGTTTGACAAAATTGTTTTCATAATTATGTGGATACTTATATTCGTTACTATATTCATCAGTCAAATGCCTAGGAACTTCCAAAATTTCACCTTTAGAAATATCTACAAGAACATTATTTATAGCTTTATAACTACTATTGGATTTGCTAGATATTGCCAAATAAATAGTTACTTGAGAAAGGATTATTCTTACTTCAGGCATTCCTATTCTTTCACTAGCAATCATAGCACTAGTTGCCATATTTAAAGCTTCTGGGTTAGCCATACCAATATCTTCACTAGCATGAACCATTAATCGTCTGGCAATATACCTCGGATCCTCTCCCCCATCTAACATCTTACCAAGCCAGTACACTGCTGCATCTGGGTTACTTCCTCTTATGCTTTTTATAAAAGCTGAAATTGTATTATACT
Organism: uncultured Fusobacteriaceae bacterium; assembly: GCA_964517235.1. Classification (GTDB taxonomy): domain Bacteria; phylum Fusobacteriota; class Fusobacteriia; order Fusobacteriales; family Fusobacteriaceae; genus CAZFBB01. The sequence continues at coordinate 1,433 of CAZFBB010000191.1, read as the reverse complement.
TATCTTCTTTTTTACTATACTGTTTTTTTCTATTTCCCAAGAGTTTTTTTACCTCTTCAAGGTCAAGCTCTTCATTTATTTCTTCTAATAACTCTATATAATTAATGCTCGTCCTAGCATCCCCTTGAGACAAAGAAGCTATATAATCTATACTTTCTTCATCTAATTTCATCTTGCATTTAGATAGAGCATTTGTAATAATTTTTTTTATATTTTCCTCATTAAGTTTCTCAAACTTATACAACATTCCCCTTGAAATAAGTGCATTATTAAGTGTATAATATGGATTCTCAGTTGTTGCTCCAACAAGTATAAAACTACCTTTCTCCATATACTCTAAAAGTATATCTTGTTGACTTTTATTAAATCTATGTATTTCATCTAAAAAAAGTATAGTTTGTATCCCCTCTATCTTAAGCTTTTTCTCAGATGCTTCTGCAACTTTTTTTATCTCTCCTATACCGCTATTGGTAGCGTTTAATATTACAAAGTCATAGTCTAATTCCTTTGCAATTAAAAGTGCAAGGGAAGTTTTTCCAGTGCCTGGAGGTCCATAAAAGATAGAATTAACCATTTTTTTTTTAGAAATTAACTTTTTCAGTATAGTTCCTTCACCTAAAATACTACTTTGACCTACAAACTCCTCAAATTTTTCTGGTTTTATTCTATATGCAAGAGGTCTCAACCCCCTATCCTTATCTATAAATAGTCTATTCATATCTTTCCCCATTATATCACAAAATATTCTTGGCTACAACAATCCGAAGGCTTTCACAATAACAACATCTTTTCACATACTTCTATCCTTTTCTTTTTATCAATACTGAATATTATAGCATAATGAAAGCTATCTGCCAATAAATATGCAAGCATTTTTTCATTAACCAATAAATTTTTAATATTTAAAATTTATAGCGAACTACTCTTCTACAAAACAGCGGTACTTGAACCATTCTAGATAAAAATAGAGACTCTTTTTTCAATCACCTAACTTAATGAATTTAATTGTAGTTAATACATCTATAAAAAATATTTACAAAATAATTTTTTCAATTGGTTCAATTAAGTAGAAATAATTTTTTTTAAACTATACACAAAAAACTTTTCTATTATAAAAAACAATGAAAAGTTTTGTTTAAAACTCTTGATAAAATATATTAAAACATTAAGGTTCTTAAATATTGTGAAATTTCCTTCTAATTATAGTATTTTTTGACAAAAAAAAACTAAAGACATTTGTTTGTCTTTAGCCTAAAAAGTTCATTTTTATAAACTTTATTTCATTATGCCACTAAATAAATTACCAAAGCTAAAATCATAAAAGATGCTCCAGTTATTTTTGTGGCTCTTGCTAATGGTCCACCATCATTTGATACTCCAAATATTTGGTTAGTTGCTCCAGTACCTATTCCTCCACTCATTCCATTACTTCT
>CAZFBB010000190.1:0-4717 GCA_964517235.1 uncultured Fusobacteriaceae bacterium | reverse complement strand
AGTTTGAAAAGAAGCATTGGAATGAGATAGGAAAACAAGTAAAAACATTTAAAAGCACTGTGCAAGATATGAGTAGAGAGAATGTTTTTAGGAGAAAAAAAAGTGAAATAAGTGATGAAAAAATTGTTAATGTTGAGTTGGGGCCTAGTGCAAAAAAAGGAACTTATATTATAGAAAATATAAAATTGGCAAAAGCAGGACAAGCAACATCAAATGTGGAGGTGTCTCTTGAAAAAGAGATTAAAACTAATATAACTAGTGGAAAACTTGGGATAAGACATGTAAATACCAAGTTTATTGATATGTTTTTAAGTCCATTTGGAAAAATGGAATTTGGAGATATAGGTTTTAAGATTAATAAAAAAGAGATAAATATAGAAGCTAGTGATACTTTAGGTACATTTATTAATAAAATAAATGCAAGTGGAGCAGGTGTGAGAGCTAGTTTTGATAATGACACTAGAAAGTTTAAAATAGAAAGTGAAAGTGCCAAAACAATTGAAATTAGTGCGGAAAAAGATAGTTTTTTAAGGGAATTGAAGATAGATCAATTTAATGGTAAAAAGGTAGAAAACTATACTGAGCCTGAGTATAAACAGACTATGTCTGATGTTAAAAATTTAAAAAGTATTAAAAGGGGATTTTTTACTATTAATGATTTTACAGTAGAAGTAAATCCAGATTTTGACAGTGTAGATAGTATAGTTCAAAAATTAAATGGAGAAGATTCACCAGTAAAAGCTTATTATGATGAAAGTACAAATAAACTTAATTTAGTTGCAAGGGAAGCTGGAGACGATATACTTATTCAAGATGACACTAGTGATTTTCTAGATGTAATGGGACTTTTAAAAAAGAATTCCATAGGACGTAGGGAAAAAGTCACTGTATATGAAGGTGAAAAAGCAAGTTTTAAAATAGATGGAATTAAGTATGAAAGAGATAGTAATGATATTATCTTTAATGGTATTAAAATAAATATGCTGTCTACAACAGAAGGTAATGAAAAAGTAACAGTTAATATAGACAATGATTATGAATCTATGGTAGCCAAAATAGATGAATTTGTAAAAGGCTATAATGATACAATAGCTCTTATTAATAACAAAACTGTAAAAGATGGTCCTTTGCAAGGGAATACTACTGCAAATACACTTGCAAGTACTTTAAGAAGACATGTTGGAAATAGTGTTAATGGAGTTGAATCAAAGTACAGTCAACTTGCGTTAATTGGAGTAGCAACTATGGGTAAAGAGCCTAATTTAAATGTAAATTATAACAAATTAAAGGTAGCCTTGGAAGAAAATCCAATTGAAATAGAAAAATTATTTACACAAATGGGACAAACAAGTGGAAGTGAAATTGTAGCTACTGGAAATGGTGAAAGAAATAAATTTTATACTCTTAACTATAATGGAGTTAATCCAAAAGACATACAAGTTAGAGTTGGAAATAAGGTTTATAGTACTCAGGGTAAATATAAACTAATGAAAAAGAGTGAACTACAAAAATTAAAAGTATCAAAAACAGATATGATAAAATATGTAATGAATGGAGATATTAAAAGTAAGGCTGATTTAGATGCTAGACTTGGGAAAGGTGTTCCCAGTAATGCAGTAGTTATAGATGACGTAACTGGGGCTTTGGAATTCGGTAGTCCACCTGGAAATGGAGAAAATATAGTAATTGAAAGTTCGAAAAATGTAAACCAAAGTATATATGGAAATGCTGAAGGAATTGCTACAAAACTTTCTAACTACTTAAGTCCTTTTGTTGACTATGGTGGTACTTTTGAAAGACAAAGTAAAGCTTTTGATAGCAGAATAAATCAAATGAATGATTGGATAGTAAGAACAGATGATAGATTGAAAATGAGAGAAGATGCCCTTAAGAGGCAATTTACCAGTATGGAAGGTTCAATGCAGTATAGTAATTCACAAAGTAGCTGGTTATCAGGACAAATAGCACAGTTATAAATGGAGATGATTATGAGAATAATTTTAGATAATGTTGAAAAAGAAATTAATCCAAATATATATAGTAATTTTGAGATGTTTTTAGAGGATATAACAAATGAGCTTGAATCATTAGGAAGAGTAATTACTGAATTTAGAGTAGATGGTGAAAGAATAGAAGATTTGGCTCATAGAAACTTGAAGATAATAAAACTTATAGAGATAAGTAGCAAAAAAACTAATTTACTTCTACTTGAAACTTTGTATGAACTAGAAAATTATGTAGGTAGATTTTTAGATAGTATAGATGAAATAGTAGAAAGGATAGATAAAGGAAATGTTCTTGAAGCCATTGAAGAGTTATTGGAAGGGATAAACGGTTTAGAGTGGATTTTTAGCGTCCTTGAAAATACAGAAGAAATACTTAATATGGAACAAGGTCAGTTAGATTTGCTATTTGCAAGAGCTAATGAAATAATGAATAAGCTAATAAGTGTATTAGAATCTAAGAATTATGAAAGTATAAAAGTTGAATTAAGTTTTGGGTTATGCAGTTTATTGTTGGACATAAAGAGAGTTATTCCTAATCTTTCAGAAAAAGCTGTAGAGCTTGAAAGAGGAGAGATGTTAAGTAATTAATAATTGATATTTGCAATTTTTTATAAAATAGGAGATTAAAAAAGACTAGTTTGAAATCCAGTCTTTTTTTAATACAAGTAAATTTAACTAAAAATTCTATTGCAGAATAAAAAAATAGCCACGAATTTCATTAACTATAAAAATAATAAATTGAGTAAAATTAATATTTAGAGAAAAGTGGAATTACTTATTATTAACTAAAAAATTTAGTGGTTAAGGCTTCAACTATCACTTATTACTTATCACTGATTAATCCTTTGACATTTGACATTGCTTGGTATATAATGATTTGAGGTATCATGTTCTGTGGAGGTTAAAAATGAGAAAGTTTAAATTAGCAACATCTATTATTGGTTTATTATTATTTGCGAGTGCTTGTTCAAATGTAGACAATGCAAATTATAAACAAAAAGCACTTTTTTATACTGAAGATAGTTTAGGAGATGATAGTGGACCTGGGGCATATACTTATCCAACAGATAAGATATATTTAGAAGGGGCATTTGATATTAGAGAATTTGCAATTTATGAAGGTGAAGATTATTATGAATTCTTTATTAGAATAAATAGAGACTTTAAAAATGATAAAGATTATTTTGGTGGTTGGGATGTGCAAATGTTTGATGTGTATCTTCAATTTGATCAAGGTAAGCATACTATGGCTGTAAATGGAAGAAATGTTAAATTTAGTGATAAGTGGAATAAAGCTGTAGTAATAGCACCAGAAAGAAAAACTCGTGTTCAAAGAGAAATTTATAAAAAAAATACGGAAGTATCTGATTATGTAAGTGATTACGAAGATATTGCTAGTGATGTAATCGTTCCAGATACTTATATAGTTGATTTTGATACATTAAGTGCTAGAATATCAAAGGAAAAATTGGAAGGTTTGGAAGATTTAAGAGGAGTACAGGTATTTTCATTGGGATTTGATTTAAATGCAGATGAAGACAATACTTATAATATGACAGTGGAAAAATTTACTGGTCAATTTAACTTTGGTGGTGGAAGTAATTATAATGGAAACCCAAATGTTATTGATATATTAGGTTCAAATAAAATATTGGAAGATTATTTGTCTGAAGAGGGTTACGAAATTTATCCAACAGTAGATTTTATAGAGATTAAAAAATAAAGGGTGGCTATGCCACTCTTTAATTGTAAATGGTTAAATTGAGGAGGAACATGAAAAAAATATTATTTTTTATAACTAGTCTTCTACTCTTAGGTGCATGTGCTAATAAAAATTTGAGGATAGAAGATGTAAATCCACCTATAACAACTAAAAAAGGTGATGGATATATATTTTTAGAATTTTTAAATCATGAACAGAGTACTTTTTATATAAAGGAATTTCAAAATAATAATTTGGAAATTATATTTGAGGGGAAAAAGGATGATATAGAAGAAGTAGTACTCAATTTTGATAATGAAAAATATCCTATGGATTCTTTAGGAAGTATTGGAGATGTAGAGTATTTTGTGGCTAAAATAGGAAAAGAAAAGGGAGAGTATTATTTTACTATAAATGATGGAAACTTCACATATTATTTTGGTCAAAAAGGTGGTTATAAAGTAGAAGAAATTGAAAAGCTTTATTATGAGAAGAAAAAGCAAGTTGAAAGAGAAAAGAATCCCCTTTTGGGTAAAATATGGTATCAAATTTATATAGATTCTTTTAGAAATGGTAATAGGGAAAATGATCCTATTTTTAATGAATTTGGACCAGAGTACTTTTTACCTGCAAGGGGAAATACGAAAAATGGTATAGCAAAAGAAGCTTTAGTTCCTCTTTGGGCTCATAGAAAAGATACTTATAATTTAGGAACATTTGCTATAAATTCATGGATTAACGATTATAACATAGTAAATTTATGGGAGAGAAGACTAGAGGAATTTTATCCTGAAACTAAGTCACAAACAAAAAGATTTGGTGGTGATATAGAAGGAGTGATAGAAAAATTAGAGTATTTAGAAGAATTAGGTATAGAGGCTCTTATTATTACTCCACCATTTTATTCTTATTCAGCAAGTAAGTTTGATACTATAGATTTTAGACATATAAGTCCAGATTATGGTTCTTTTATTGATAATAATCAAAGTGAATATATAAACCTTTTAAT
>CAZFBB010000189.1:0-4724 GCA_964517235.1 uncultured Fusobacteriaceae bacterium | reverse complement strand
AGATTATTTAGAAACTCCTTCTATAAATATAGAAGCAGAAAAAATAAGAGAAACTATACCAGCTTATACTATAGAAGATTTGGAAAAAACTGTTTTACTAAGAGATTTAGGAGAAGCTTTGGAAGTTCATAATAAAACTTGGACGGAAGCTGTGGTAGAATAAATAAAGTAAAAAACTTCATTTGAGAGCTGTTTGAGCTCCTTAAGAGCAAGTTTTGAAAATTAGTGAGTAGTGATTGCTTAATCTTATTTCTTATATGAATACTTGATTTTTACTGAATAAGGAAGATTTGTCTGACATAGATTTGGTTATGTTTCTAAGACCATGTATTATTTTTGTATCAAGACAAAAGTAATGATGTTTTTTCAAAAAACTAGTTGTTTGTCTTCAACCTGAAAAACTCCCAAAGGGAGTTTTTTTTTAAAATGTCTATTTCTTATTTTTTTCTTTGTTTCTCAGAATAGATTCACCCTTAGAGAAACTACAACCACAGTAATCTTGCCTGTAAAGGCCAAATTCAGTACTCAATTTTACCGACTCTAAATATCCCCCTTTTTTCTTAAAATCACTTGGTAACCATTTTATACCATTTATCTCTTCATATTTATATCCTAATTCATTAAGTTTTTGAGCGTTTTTCATGGGGCTTATAGTTAAACTAGTTGTATAGTAATCTACATTTAGCTCTTTTGCTTTTAAACTAGCCATCTTAATACGAAGTTCATAACATTTATGACACCTTTCGCTACCTTCTCCAGCTTTTTCAAAGCCCTTTATAGCTTCTAAAAATTCTTTAGGGTCAAAGTGTCCTTTAATTACTTCTACTTCAAAGCCTCCTTCTTTCACATATCGTACTTGCTCATTATATCTTTTTTCAAATTCTCCAGAAATATTTATGTTTGGGTTATAAAAATAAATGATTATATGAAAAAATTCATTTAAATATTTTAAAACATATGAATTACAAGGAGCACAACAAGAATGAATTAATAACTTAGGTCGTTGCCCATTGAGAGATTTTATTGTTTTTTCTAATTCAACTTGATAATTTTTTTTCACTATTCCTCCAATATACCTTACTTTAAAAAAAGTTTGACTATGAAGCCAAACTCTAAGATTTTATTTTTCTTCAGAAGTATTATTTTCCTCTGTTTTATTTAGTCTTTTATAAGTAAATCCATTTTCATCTAAGATTTTGTTCCATTTTGTTACTTGATCTTCATATTTTTTATATAACCATTCTGTATTCCCAGTAATAATTATAGTTTCAATAGTATCATCTTGTTTTATTTTATCAACTACTTTTTGATCTTTATCATTAATAGTCTCACCAAATATTGTATAACCACCATTTAAACTAGGAGTTTCTCTATGAGTAATGAAAAATTGAGAACCATTAGTATCTGGCCCACTATTGGCCATAGCTAACATACCAGAATCATAGAAATTTAACCAATCCGTAGCTATTTCATTTTTAAATTGATATCCTGGTCCTCCAGTGCCGTTTCCAAGAGGATCTCCACCTTGGATTACAAAGTTTTCTACTACTCTGTGGAACGTTAGACCGTTATAATAACCTCTTTTAGCAAGATTTATAAAACTCAAAACAGTAAGTGGAGCTCCCTCTGGATATAGATAAACATTTATTTTTCCTTTATTTGTTATTATTGTAGCCCTTATGTCATTCAGAGCTCTTTTATCTTTATTGCTACAGGCTCCAAAAACTAATAAAGTAAGTATCACAGCAATTATCTTTTTCATATCCATCTCCTTATTATTTTTTTTCTACATTATACTATAAATTTTTTGAAAATTAAAGATATTTAGTATATAATAGATTGGAATAGAAAGGAGCAAGGATGAAAAGACTTAATTTATTGTTATTATTTATGTTTTCAATGTTTTTTATCTCTTGTAGAAATGCAACAGTAACAAACTTTAGACCTAATATTACTGTTGATCAAAACCAAGAGGAGAAGGAAGAAAAAATTGCATTATTAGAAAAAAATATAAAATCGGTTAAAAAGGGCTATACGACATTTTATTATAGTACAAAAGATACTTTTACAAACTTTCAAGGATATACTTTTTATTTGAGTCCCTACATAGTCGAGGAAGGTGGAATAAGTAGAAGAGTTTCAGTTAGGCTTTATGCAAAATCTGTAAGTAATAAAGATAATGTTTTTGATAGGGTAACTATTTATGATAACAGAGAAAATAAAGTTGTCATTGATTTTAAAAACATGCAAAGAGAGTATTTAGACGATGACTTTTTGATTATGGAAAGTGGAGATGCTTTTATTACTAAGGAACAGATGTTGGTTATGGAACAATTTATTGATTCAAAAGAAATATATGTAACTTTTGAAAAAGATAGAAAATATACTTATGTACTTAATCCAACAGTTAGGGAAAGTTTTTTAAATATATTTAGAAAATATAAACTAATTTTAGAGCCCGCAAGATAGGCTCTTTTTTAATAGAGGATAAAAAGAAAAATACATAATAATAATTAAAGGAGAAAATATGGAAAAAGAAATATATACTATTTATCTACCAGCTTTATTAACGCTATTAATTACAAGATTAGTTGTTTTTATAGTAATAAAACTGATGGATAGACAACTAAAAAAAATGAATAATCATGAAAAGAAGTTATCTCTAGCAAAACATTTGGTAATGGCTATAATATATACAATAGGAATAGGAATAGCAGCATCGTTTATTCCAAAACTTAAGAGTTTATCAACATCCATATTTGCTAGTTCAGGGATATTAGCTATTGTAATAGGTTTTGCTTCTCAGCAGGCTTTTTCCAATATGGTAAGTGGAGTATTTATTTTGGCTTTTAAACCATTTAGATTGGGGGATTTATTACGTATACCAGGAAAGGAAATAATTGGGATAGTAGAAGATATTACTCTTAGACATACAGTAATTAAAAATTTTGAAAATAAGAGAATTATTATACCTAATTCTGTAATAGGTGGAGAAGTTATAGAAAATGCTAATATTATTGAAGAAAAAGTGTGTAAATTTTTTGAAATAGGCATAAGTTATAATTCAAATGTAGATAAAGCAATGTCTATTATTAAAGCAACAGCCTTTATGCATAAAGATTTTATTGATAATAGAACTTTTGAAGAAGCGAATAGTGGAGAAGAAGCAATCCCTGTTAGAATAGTTGCTTTTGCTGATTCAGCAGTTATGTTAAAAGCATGGATTTGGTCAAAAAATAATACTGCTGGAAATAGGATGATTTGGGATCTAAACTATCAAATAAAAAAGAGATTTGATGAAGAAGGTATAGAAATTCCATATCCACATAGAACAGTATATTTTAGAAAAGAGGGTGAAAGTGAGAAAAAAGAGAAAAGAAATTAAAAAAACTTATGCACTACCAGGTGAACTTATATACACTGGAAACAAAGTCAATATCAAAACAAGTTTAATTCACATAAATTATTCGGAAAAAAAAATAGCAGTTACAAATAATTATGAAGAAAATAAAGAAGATAACAATTTAGTTATTATTAATGGATTAAATGATACAAATCTAATAAAAGAATTAGGTGAAAAATTAAATCTTCATAAATTAATTTTAGAAGATATACTAAATACAACACAGAATATAAAGATTTTGAAGTATAAAGAAAAGATATTTGTAACAATTAAAGATTTTCTTTTAGATAATCAAAAGAAAAAACTTATATATAATCAAGTTTCTTTTGTATTAAACGGGAATTATCTTTTTATATTTATAGAAGAAGAAAATAGAGTAATTAATATAATAAAAGATAGGTTATTAGATAAAAAAGGTGTAATTAGAGAAAAAAATACAGAATATCTACTATTTTCTATATTAGACTTATATGTTGATACATATATGTTTATTATTTCTGAAATAGAAGAAAAAATACTTGAATTTGAAGAAGAGATAAATATTAATCCAGAAGATATTGAAATTAAAGAGATTTTCGAATTAAAAAAAAATGTAGTGACTTTTAAGAAAAATACTTTTTACTTGAGAGAAATGCTTAAAAAAATAGTAAGTGATGAAGTAACTTTTGATAAAGAGAAAAAGATTTATTTTGAAGATTTATACGACAAATCTATTAAAATATACGATTATGCTGATGAATGTAAAGAAGATATTAATGAATTAGTAAGTTATCATATGACCCAACTTAGCAATAATATGAATAAGATAATGAAAGTATTAACTTTTATTTCAACAATCTTTATTCCTATAAGTTTTTTAGCAGGTCTCTATGGTATGAACTTTGAATATATGCCAGAATTGAACTTTAAATATAGTTATCCACTTTTACTTTTAACTATGTTTTGTATAGTTTTAATTATGCTTAGATTTTTTAAGAAAAAAAAGTGGTTTTAGAAATAGATTGCTTTTTTTCATGAATTAAAAAGTTAGTAGAGGTTGACTTAAAAGTTAAAGATAATGAAAAAGTTCTGAAAATCATTATTACTTTTTATCTTGGTACAAAAGTAAGATAAGGTCTTAAAGAACACAACTGAATCTATGTGGGATAAACCTCTTCTTATTCAATAAAAATCAAGTACCTATATAAGAAATAAGTTAAGTAATCACTATAGTCATTAAATTTCAAAATTGGCTCTTAAGAATTTAAAACAGCTCTCAATTTTTGAGGTTTCTCCCCTTAACTTAATCTAAATTTCTTATATAGGTACATCTAAATAAAAA
>CAZFBB010000188.1:0-4756 GCA_964517235.1 uncultured Fusobacteriaceae bacterium | reverse complement strand
AAAAAAACTAGTTTAAAAAGGAGAAAAAAATGATAGATAAAAATTTAAAATTCGAGAGCAACAATGTAGTTTTTCAAGTCTTAGAGGAAAGGGACGTAAAAGATATAGCTAGTATGCTAGAGGATGAAGAAGTAGGTCAATATCTTTATTTTTGTCCTTCTCCAAGGAAGGTTTACGAAGAGTTTTTTGGGAGATTAGCAAAGGAAATAAAAGAAAAAAATCATTTGAAAAATGTAGCTTTTACTCTTAGAGACAAAAATACAAAGGAATTCTTGGGCATTACAGGTGTAAATTCTATAGAATTCATAAAGGGTATTTATGAAGTTGGTTATCAAATTCCTAGAAAGCACTGGAAAAAAGGATATGGCAGATTAGCTTGTGAGTTTTTAATATTTTATTTATATAATTACCTTGAGTTTCATAGAATTACCCTTGATGCATATGGAAAAAATATAGCTTCTTTAAAAATAGCTGAAAATCTTTCATTTACAAAAGAAGGTCTTCTTAGAAATTATTACAAAGTAGAAGAAGGTTATGATGATAAAGTTATCTATGGTCTTTTGAGGGAAGAAATAGATGAAGATGGAGAAATACTAAATAAATTTAGGAAGTTGTAGAGTAGAGGGGCTTAAAATGCCCCTTTTGGTGAACAGGAAGCAGAGTAGCTACATTATTAATTATATTAAATTAGGGTCAAGGTCAAATAAAGCAGGTTCTCCACCAGTATGTAAAAATAATACATTTTTGTTTTTAAAATACTCTTTTCTACTAAGATCCAGTAAACCAGCAAAGGCTTTTCCAGTGTATATATGGTCTACAAAAATTCCTTCTGTCCTAGCTAGTTTTTTAATAGCGTCTACTCCTTGTTCACTAGGTACTCCATACCCCTCACCGCTATAAGCGTCAAATAATCTTATATCTTCAAGAGAAATATCAAGGTTCCAATTAAAAACTTCCAAATAATAATCTATTTCTTTTTTTACCATTTTTGCATACTCTTTTGCATTTCCCAAAGTATTTGTAACAAGGATTCCAAGTGGTTTTATTCCTGTTCTAAACAATTTTTCTCCAATAATCAATGAAGCTATAGTACTAGCCGTACCAACTCCAGTAAGAATGTAATCTATATTCAATCTTTTCTCTTGAATTTGCTGGAAAATTTCTAAAGTGGCACTTACATAACCAGCAATACCAGCAGGTGTTTTTCCACCACTAGGAATGATATATACTTTTTTTCCTTGAGTTTCGTATTTAGCTTTTAACTCAAGTACTTTTTTCTCTCCTTCTTCATCAAGAAGTTTGTTTAATTCTCCTTTGCTAAGTCCTTCTTTATTTTTAATGTTAGCAAAATGTATATCAGCTCCAAGGACTTTATTAAGCAATAAATTTCCTTTGTAAATAGGAGGCTCTTCTCCTACAAGTACGGCAACTCCTTTTAAACCAACTTTATTTGCAGAGGCCATAGTGAGTCGAACATGATTAGATTGAACTCCGCCACTTGTAATAACAACATTAGCATCTTTTGAAAGAGCGTCACCAAGTATAAACTCAAGTTTTCTTACTTTATTTCCCCCAGCACCAATACCATTTGTATCATCTCTTTTTATGTATATATTATTTTTAAATTCTTTTGATAAGTTTTCTAATTTGTCTATTGGTGTTTTAATATTACCTAATTTTACCCTTGGTAAATCTTTTAAATTCATAAAATACAACCCCCTTAAACAGTTAATAAGTAATAGTTAATAGTTAACTAAGTAATAAATTCAACTAAATTTTTTCTAATGCTTGTTCTAAATCTTCAATTAAGTTATCTATATGTTCAAGGCCAACAGAAATTCTTATAGTTTCAGGTTTAAGTCCTGCATAGGCTTGTTGAGTTTTTGTAAGCTGTGCATGAGTAGTGCTTGCAGGGTGTATAATAAGTGATTTTGCATCAGCTACATTTGCTAGATGAGAAAATAAATTTAAAGAATCAATAAACTTTTTTCCTTCTTCTACTCCGCCTTTTACTCCAAAAGTAAATATAGAGCCTGCTCCTTTAGGAAAATCCTTTTTTAGCAAATCTTTATATTTGCTATTTTCACTTGAAGGATGGCTCACCCAAGAGATTTTAGGATGATTATCCAAAAATTCCACTATTTTTAATGTGTTCTCTACATGTTTTTCAACTCTTAATGACAAAGTTTCTATTCCTTGTAACAACATAAAAGCATTAAAAGGGCTTAGGCAAGCACCAAAGTCAGTTAACATACGTTTTTTTAACCTAAGACTATAAGCTTTATTACCAAAATCACTATATTTCTTTCCTCCAATATTACTATCGCTAACTTGGAACATAGGATATTTTTTATTATTAGCAAAAGGAAAATTTCCACTATCAACAACTATGCCACCTATTGTGGTACCATGCCCTCCCAAGAATTTTGTTACTGAATGTACTACTATATCTGCACCTAATTCAAATGGCTTATATAAATATGGTGTTGCAAAGGTATTATCTACTATTACAGGTAAACCATATTTATGGGCAATTTCACTTATTGCTCTTAAATTAATAAGTTCTGCATTGGGATTACCAATAGATTCTAAATATAACCCTTTAGTTTTATTATCTATTTTTTCTTCTATTTCTTGAATATTATGTGGATTAAAGAAGTTTACATTTATGCCATATGGAGGTAGGGAGTTGTTAAATAGAGTAGAAGTTCCTCCATAAAGATTTTTTGCAGCAAGTATATTGTCTCCAGCTTGAGTAATATTAAGTATACTAGCTACAATTGCAGCAGTACCACTTGCATAGGCTGTTCCGTCTATTCCACCCTCTAATAAAGATATTCTTTTTTCAAGAGTAGCCACTGTTGGATTGGAAATTCTAGTATAAGTAAATCCAAATTTTTCAGCTGTAAATAACTTTTCAGCTTCATTAGTATTCTCTAATAAATAAGAAGCTGTTTGATATATAGGCAAAGCTCTTGAGTTTGTTTCTTTATCAACAACTTGACCTCCGTGTAACTGTAGTGTTTCAAACCCTAATTTTTCTTTCATAATACCCCCTTAAATAAAAAAATCTTGCAATAAGCAAGGGATTTTAGATAGAGTATGTAGCTTATCTATCTGAAATTAGCACCAACACCATATAGGCAGGTTGCTGAAACTTCTTTGGGTCAGTCCCTCGGCTTCTCTTGATAAGATTTATTTTTAAAAAATTGTATCATTCTTTGCTATACAAGTCAAGGTTTAATTCCTAGTAAATCGATAAGAAATTTAAAAATAAAGATGTATAAAAATAATTTTACTTTGTTGACAACAGAACAGCAAATACACCTATTAAAAATTTCAACTTAGTTTTCTTGAAGAAGAAATTAAATATCCTAATGAGAATCAATATTATTCTAATGGGAATAGTAAGATATGAATATAAATAAATGAAGATAATAAAAAAAGTATGATTTGGTATGATGACCAAGGAAGGATAGATTAGCAACTAGGAAGAAAAGATAGAAAAAATAATGGAAAATGAGAATTAAATATGGAGATAAACTTTTAATAGATTCAGAGTATATGAATGAAGATTACGAATATGGAATATTCTATATGTTTAGAAGGTACAAAGATAACGGAGGATAGAGCTATTGATGAAAAGAAGTTTAGTTACAAAGATTGGGACAAAAAAGGAAAATAGTTATATGAAACAGTTGGAGATAAATATTAAGTAAAATAAAGGAAATTAGTTTTTTGTTTTCAATAGCTACTGCTAATAAGATTTAAATTTTTATTGATTGTAGCATTCTTTGGTAGCTGAGTTAAACATTAATTTCTAGTAATTTAGAATTTAAAAAGTATTTCTAAATTTGTGTAAATACAAAATAGATTTTCTAGTTATGTTGGAGTATAATTTAGTATTAGCTAGAGATGTTTTTTTATGAATGGGATGTTTTTCACTTAGTTAAAGTAAGTAGAATAGCAGATAGTGTTCTTGAAGAATTAGATAATCGGAGAGAACTAAGTATACTCAAAAAAGAGAGTTCGAATAGACCTCTCTAACATAAACTAGTTGACTTAGTTACACAAAACTTGAGATACACCCTAAATTATAAAAACGAATAAGATTTAATTTGAAAAAGTTTTATTAGAAAGATTAATTTTAATAGAATATAAATATAATTATGAAAGAGGTGGATGTCTTGAATAAAAATGAAAAAGAAATATCTGAGAATAAAGAATTTAAAATTTTAAGGTGGCATTTATTGGTGAGTTCTATAATTTTATTATTGGTGATTAACTTTGTTCTGGGATATAGTTTTGAATCAATTTTATTAAGTGAGAATATAAAGGTGATATGGTCAGAAATATTAATAGTATATATTTTAATTATCTTTTCAATGCCTTTAATGATATATTTTTTTATTGAGATGATACTTTATGGTAACGTAAATCTATATTTAGTAATTTGTTCTTTTTTTCAAATAGTAGCTTTTATAAGTTTGATTAAAGACAAAGTTTTTATAAAATTTTTAATTTTTGAAATAGTAAATATAATTATATTATTTATGTTTTTAAATGGTGTTATTTACTTAGGTTGATTTTATATAGTTCTAATGAAATCAAGTATTTGTGTAAGAGAATCTATAAAATATAATAAAAAATAAATAAAATAAAACAAATAAAGTAAAAAAAGTATTGACGAAAGAAGTAAGTTGTGATAGTATATATCTCGCGTCAAGGAACAGAAGTTTCTTGTGCAAAAGGACAT
>CAZFBB010000187.1:0-4806 GCA_964517235.1 uncultured Fusobacteriaceae bacterium | reverse complement strand
TATCCCCTTCTTTTTCAGTTCCAATAATTGCTTCGGGATATATTCTAGCTTGATAGAACTTCTGTCCATTTGCTTCTCGAAGTCCTATATTTGTTACAACAAATTCTTCTCCGTATTTGTTGTACAAAGCTTCTTCCATTCTTGCTTCTACATCTTCTACTTTAATGCCACACCCGAAGAATATAGCTAATAGAAATAATAACATTAATATTTTAAACACTTTCTTCTTCATAAATATCCTCTTTCTTTATTTAAAAGTTTTTCAACTACTAGTTATACAACTATTACTTATTACATATTAACTGTTCCTGCTCTACAAAGATTTATTTCTATTTCTCTAGTGACATTTACTCCAGAATTTTTTTGTCATTCTAGCAAAGTCAATTCCCCTGCTTTTTCTATAGGAATTGAGCATTCTATTATATACAAACATTTTTTATAATCAGATAATATTATAATTATATATTATTTTAATTATAATGTAAATTAATTAAATATAATAATTTTAAAAATAATTAATTTTTAATTACAATAATGAGCGATAAATACCTAATTATGTTTTTTCATTTTTTTAGCCTTTTTTATATTTATTTTTTTATTTGCATTTCTAGTTTTTTTATTAATTCCTGAATTGTATAATTAAATCAGAAAAAATAAAATAGTATATGCGATATAATATGTTTCCACAACAAACTCACGAAGGAGATATCACATATGTTACAAAAATATATCAATATAGAACAATTAACTAGTCTACATATTTATTATTTAAATGGGATTAACGCAAATCAGTCTGCTAAGTTAATCAATATTGGGAAAGATAAAGCTTATGCATATTACAAGCTTTTTAAACAAGGATAAACTACCACAAAAATCTTCTCTAAATATAAAGAAAATAAAAGGAGGTGTGGAGGAAAAAAGATTAGTTTTTTCTTGGAGAAAATAGAAGAAGTCGATGAACTACTTGATAAAGATTGGTCTGTTGATGCTAATTATGGAAGAGAGAAGCTTATTAATAGAGAGGAAAGATGTTCAACTAAAACTCTTTATAACATGGTTTCCAGAGGTGACTTTGATTCTAAAAAATTAAGAAGAAAAGGAAAAAAATCAAAATTCATTGTGTTACTAAAAGCAAGCAGAAAAAGTGAATAAATGTAAAATATATTTTACCGACCTAGGTTCACTAGGACAAAGAGGTTTGAATGAAAACTCTAGTGGGATTGTAAAGAAAGATTTACTCAAATCAACAGATTTATCTAAATATAGTCAAGAAGAATTAAATAAGGTTTGTAATAAGTGCAATAGTGTCCCTAGAAAATCATTGGGATATTTTACACCAGAAGAAGTATTAGAAATGGCAAGAGGACTAAAAACATTACTACCTATTGTCTAGATATCTAGCATATGTTATTTTCTGATTTAAATTGACAATTCAGGATTAACTGAAGTTTAGAGATTTATATCCACTGTTTATTAATGTTTTATTTAATAACTCTTTTGTATATTTTGAAAGTCTTTTAAGTTCTTTAACTTTTTCTATTTCTAAAAAGCTTTTTATAATTTCTTCTATAGTTTTTTTCTTTCCTATTATATAGTTTGTCTCTTTTTTATTATTTGGAAGTTAAACTCTTTTTTTTAAAGATATTGATTTTTTAGTTTAATTAACACAATTTTTTCATTAGGAAAGTACTATATGTAAACCTAGTATAAGCAAAAGTCTTATGGGTTAAAGTTAGTTCTTCAAAGAATCTAGATAAAAAAGAATTTTGACACCATAAGACTATAATGGTAAAAACCAAAAGATATATTTTATTCATTTTTAATTTTTTCACTAAAATTATTTAATAAAAATACAGATAAATTATTGATTGTTTTTAGAAATAATAATTTGTCCCTAGAGAAAATCTAAGTGTATCCTTTCCGTAATTTTCTATATTTATATCTTGCTCCAATTTTGTTACTACCCAAAATCTACGGTTTTTGCTTACAGGTTGTCCATATATTAAATTTACTTCGGCATATCTTGCATAATCTATATCAGTATAGGCTACATGTGGCATAAAATAACGTCCATCAGCATTTAGATAAATAGAAGTATATAAGTTTAATTGATATCCATTAAAACTGTTGTCTCCAACTTTTGAATTTACATAAGCTACATTAGGGAAAAATAATACGTTTTTCCATGGTGATTTAACTTGAGCTAAAAGTCCTACAGCTTTCATATCCATGTTCAAACCATCTGGTTTGATATAATCGATTGAGAATCCTAATCTTGGAAAAGCCTCATTATCTACAGTAAAAGCCTGAAAATATTGAGCTCTCATACTAGAATATTCTCCTTTCATAAAGTCTGCTTCTAACATTCCCATAAATTGTGTTTTTTCAGAGTAGCTTCCTCCAATACTTCCCATTAATTTAAAACCATAATCTTCATCTTGCCTATACCCTAATAATTGCCCCTGAGTTTTAACTTTTGTCAAATTAGCAGGGTCTACATCTTCTGCTCCAAAGCTCAAAGTTGAAATTATTGACATTAAACCTAATAACTTTTTCATATTACCTCCAATCAAATTATTTTATATTATAAATTATTATTTATTATTTATCAACTCTTATTATATATTAATATGATTTTTTAAGTTGAACAATAATAGCATTTTTTTACTTTCTTCCTTATAAAAATAAAAGATTTTAGTCTAATTTGGTAAATATATTCAACTATAAATCTCTTTTAAATAAATTTATCATAAATAATCTAATTTAATTTTATTTTTTATAGGAATAAAAATAAATTCTTGGTATAATCAAAATGAATATAAAGTTTAGGAGGAAAATATGAGTATTAGTCATATGGAATACCTTTTGTTCAGTGGTTTATCTTATTGTTACTTTCAAAAAAGTGATATAGGAAAGGATTTAGGAGAAATCTTGGGCTTTCAGGGTGACTATAAGGAGAGACACAAGAGAATATTGATTAAAAATGATTATTTTAAAACTTTTAATTACTTTAAAACATGGACTATACTCGCAGAAAAAGTCTTACCTAATATTTCCGATTGGGAAGTAATAGACATATTAGACCGAACAGATTTTGGTGATGAAGAAACTAAAACTGGTTATTATTCTATTGCTTTTGGTAAAAGAGATTATAATGGAGGTTATGAAGATATTATTCTTGCCTTTAGAGGTAGTCAAATGTTTCCTCTAAAGGAAGCCTATAGAGATTTTATTGAAACTGATTTAAAAATTGGTTTTGGTAAAAAACCTATTCAATTTGATGAAGGCTTAGAAGCTTATGAGAGATTAATAAAGGAATATGATTATAAAAAAGTAAAATTGACAGGGCACTCATTAGGTGGAGGTATTGCACAATATGTAGCTGTAATGAGTGAAAGAATTTTAGAGGATAAAAGTTTTGTGCCTACTACTATTACATTTAATGGAGTAGGAATATTAGTAGAAGGTATGATAAAAGTAGAAGAATTTTTAGAGTTAAAAAAAACTAAAGAATTTATATTAAAAATGGTACCTGAAGTAAAGTGGGAAAAAATCAAAAATACTTTGATATTCTATCTAAAGAAAAAAGCACCATTTATAAAATCTTCTACTCGTTTACTTCCTATACCAGATGATTTTGGTCCACAAAAATTAAAGTTATGGGATATAGAAAAAGTGGCTGCTATGTCACAGTTAAAACTTATACACAGTTTACCTCTAGAGGAAAAGCAATTTGATTTGCTTATAGATACATTATTTGACAAAAAACATCTAAATGAAGAGTTAGCTGAAGCTATGAGTATTCTTAACAATTTTCATGAGAATAAAAAGTATTTAAATAAAGTTCTTAATTTTGCTCATACAAATGATTTTACTGCTTCATATTTCTCCCATATAGGTAAAACTATATTTGTAAATAGAAATTTTGAAGTTCAAGTAAAAACAATAAAAAGAGATTTTTTAAAAACTTTAATGATCTTCCAAACAGTTGTAAAACAATATCATTTATTTGATGTATTTATACCTTTTATTGGTAGAAAAGATGGAATGAATATATTTACCCAAGAAAACTACTTTTCTCCAGAACTTAATATAAAATATGTAGCAAGTGCATTAAGAAGGATGATTTTTAAAGAGTTGTGTAGTCGCGAACTTCTTTTAATATATTATAAAAGAAAAGATAAATTTAATACAAAAGAAATTGAAGCTTTGAAGAATCTTATAGCTAATGACTTTGAAAAAAACAAAGAAACTTTTATTTTTTCAGAACAGTTAAAAAATAGAATACTAAATTTAGAAAAACATGATTTTTTGTCGATGTGGTTTGATACTTTAGAAAGACTTTCAAGTCCATATGAGTATCAAGATATTTTTGATTATATCAATTATGTTTTTACTGAAAATGCTTTATAAAGAAGTTTTAATTTGATCTATTTTCAAATAGGACAATAACTACCTTTTAAAATGAAATTTAAATAACATATAAAAGGGGTAATCTAAAATTTAGATTACCCTATTACCCTCAGGTTGAAGATAAACAATTATTTTTTTGAAAAAACATCCTTACTTTTGTCTTGATACAAAAGTAATACAAGGTCTTAGAGACACAATAATCTGCATAGGATAAATCTTCCTTGTTCAGTAAAAATCAAGTGCTCATATAAAAATAAGATTGAGTAAATCACAGCAGTCAGTAAATTTCAAAATTCGCTCTTAAGAAGCTAAAACAGCTTCCAATTCTTAAGGTTTCTTTCGTTAACTTAATCTAAATTTCTTATATAGGTACACCTAAAATCAAAGACAAAT
>CAZFBB010000186.1:0-4977 GCA_964517235.1 uncultured Fusobacteriaceae bacterium | reverse complement strand
TAAATCTTTCTCTATCCCAATCAAGTGAAGCTCCAAGTTTTCTAAGTTGCTCAGTAATGATTCCACCATGCTCCTCCTTCCATTTCCAAGTTTCTTCTATAAACTTTTCTCTTCCAAGATCTTCTTTTGTAAGTCCTTGGTCTGCAAGTTTTCTCTCAACTTTGTTTTGAGTAGCAATCCCTGCATGGTCAGTACCAGGCATCCATAAAGTATTATATCCATTCATTCTCTTCCACCTTATAAGTGTATCTTGAATAGAGTTATTAAGTACATGTCCTATATGCAAGATACCAGTTACATTTGGCGGGGGTATAACTATTGAATAGTTAGGTTTTCCTTCTTCTACTTCCCCATGGAAATATTTCTTTTCCTCCCAATTTTTATACAATTTTTCTTCAATCTCTTGTGGAGAATATGTTTTATTCAATTCCTTCATATTGCCCTCCTATATTTAATTTTAATTTTTAAATTAATAAAAAAACAGCCTTTACTGGCTGTTATACATTCAAAATTATATAAAGATTTAAATGCATATAGACGTACTCTTGCCAGAATATATATTAGATTATATAATTACTTCTGACTTCTAAGACTATTACTATTTGCATATCTTTCTCCTTATTAATACGATTTATTACACTAAAGAGTATCAGATTTTAAAACCTTTGTCAAGTAACTGATAATTAATAGTCAATAGTTAATAAATTAGCTTTTTCAAAAGTTTTTGCTACTTTAATACACAAGTCAGATAATAAAAGAGTATAACCGTATGGTCTATGCCCTATCCTTGTATTATTAATATCAGTTTGAATATATAGTGAGCTGAAACTCCAGCGACTACTCCACCTACTGTATGACTAAATATTGCTTTACTAGCTAATTTACGTACTCCAAGAGCATCCATCATACCTATATGTGTGCTCAGATATCCACTCCAACACATACCCATAGCTGTAAATACTGCTATCTCATTAGATCCTATTACTCCTTTGGCTAACAGTTTGGGAACAAGTCCCATTGCTGCTCCCACTGCTCCAAGAGATGTTATGGGAAAAGCTATTGCTTCGGCACTTGTAAACCCGAACAAAGGTTTTAATATAGGTAGAAAAAATCCTCCGATTTTTGGTAATAGCCCTATTCCTTCATAGGCTACTCCTCTATATGTTTCTATTCCATCTACTATAGAAGGTCCGAATGTAAGTACCATTACTACTGTACAAACAATAATAACTCCTGGGATTATTGCTACTCCCATCTCTACGCCATTTTTTCCACCTTCCAAGATAGCTTCCAATACTCTTTCTAATACACTTCCATCTCTTATTTCTCTTTGATTCCCATAAGAAACTTCTCCATTTTTAACTTCTACTCCTTCTTCTACTTCCTGACCAAAATATTTTTTTGTAAACTTTAGCATAACTCTAACACTTACAATACTTCCAATAATCGCACTTATATTTCCAACTACTACAGGAATTAAAAATTGTGTTCCTTTCCCTATACTTATCATATAAGTAGTTAACACAAGTCCCATACCAAAAGCAGTTCCAAGATTGCAAAGAGCTGGCGCTTGATATTTTTTAAAGTATTTTGAAAAACCCTTATCTTTTGTAAGTGATATTATTGCTGGATTATCTGACAAATATGTAGTAATTGCTCCTATACTCGCTGCACCTGGCAAGTCATATACTGGTTTCATAATTGGCGAAACTATTTTATTTATTAAAGCTACTACTCCAAACTCAGATAATAAAGCCGAAAAAGCTCCGGTTAAAACAGCAATTCCCATTATGAAAAAAACTGTATTAATAAGTAAATCATGTGCTGTTTTCATTATAGTATCAAACATCGTCCCCACACCCATTATACTTGATACATAATAAAATATTCCTCCTGAAACAGCTAGAAATACAAAAGTTTCAAGGGAAATAGCAGGTTTTGTTTTTTTCATTCTCTTCCTCCAAATTTATTTTAGCAAGATATAATATCATAAATCTAAACTTATGTGAAAGTATAAAAAAATTATACAAAAAGAAATAATCATATATGAAAGAAATAATTATTTTTTTTAATAAATAACTCTATTTTTACGTAAAAATCATTTTAAAAATCCTTAAAAAAGCCTTTTAATTGATTTTTAATATCTCTTTTATCTTAATTGTTTCGAGAAAACTCCCTCCTCTACTTAGGGGGGAGATGAATCGGAAGGGTTTTAGTCTTTAACTCCTGCTTGAGAACGGATATATTTTTCGATTATTTCTATTATTGCCCCTCCAGTTGTTAAAATACAGTAAATCTACTCCAAAATACAGGTTTCCAATAATATTTTTTCAAATATTCACTATGTTTTTTCCTAATTAATCTTGAAGAAACAGTTTTTAGACTATTAACTAATTTTGCTAATTCAACTTGTAGAGGCGTTTCAAATAATAAAGGTATGAGCCAAGGATTAAAATTCGGCAAAAGTGTATCTGATAATGGTTGGGGAATGTTTACTACAATGCTTAAATATAAAACAGAACTAACAGGCAAACAACTTGTAAAGATAGATAAATTCTATCCATCAAGTAAAACCTGTTCTCTTTGTAGTACAGTAAAACAAGACCTAAAACTATCAGATAGAGTGTATACTTGCCAATGTGGTCACTCAATAGATAGAGATTTAAATGCAAGTATCAACATAAAAAATTAAGGTAAATTGTTGTTAAAATATTAAATATATACAGGGTAGGGCTTACCCTTAGAGCTTGGTAATCATAGTAACCATTAGGTTACTACATCTCAAGAAGCCCCCTCAAAACCCTTACATAGGTTTAGTGGGGGAGCATGTCACCTTATATTATATTAGTAAAAATGCTTTACAATTTTTAAAAAAAAGGTTAAACTATGGGGAATCTAAAAAAGGAGAAAATTGACTAAATGACAAATAAAGAAAAAAATTATAAAGACTTTTTCAAATTCTTTATACCAAGTTTAATAGGAATTTTGCTTTTTATGACACCTATAAAATTTAATGGTGAATTCACTATTCCCATAGCTATTATGAGTAAACAAGTGACAAAATATTTGGCAAATTTATTACCATTAATAATGACTATTTTAGCTCTTTTAAGTGCTTTAATAACATTACTTTATAAGATTAAACCCTATGAGATTATCGAAAAAAATGACTTTTTAAAGAGTCTATTTACCGTAAGTCCTCTATGGTTCACTCTTAGGTTATTCGGTGGAATTTTTGCATTATTAACATATTTAAAGATAGGTCCTGAATTTATCTATTCGCCTAATACTGGTGGATTACTTTTATTTGATCTTTTACCTATACTTTTTGCTGTATTTTTATTTGCAGGTTTATTACTTCCCCTTATTCTTGACTTTGGACTTTTGGAGTTTTTTGGAAGTATTTTAAGTAAGATTATGAGACCATTATTTTCATTGCCGGGAAGATCATCTATAGATTGTATTACTTCTTGGTTAGGAGATGGTACTATTGGAGTCTTACTTACAAGCAAGCAATATGAAGATGGATATTATACAAAAAAAGAAGCAGCTATTATTGCTACAAATTTTTCTGCTGTTTCAATAACCTTTAGTTTAGTAGTAATTAATCAAGTTAAATTAGGTCATATGTTTTTACCATTTTATTTTACAGTAACTTTAGCAGGTTTGATTTGTGCATTCCTTCTACCAAAGTTACCTCCCCTAAAAACTATACCTAACTCGCACTATAAAGATAATCAAAAAGATATTAATGAAACTATACCAGAAGGTTACACAGCTATTTCATGGGGTACAAAAATGGCTGTTGAAAAAGCTAGTAAAAATAATAATCCAGTTAAGTTTTTTAAAGATGGATTTAAGAATATATTAGATATGTGGTTAGGTGTTACTCCTATTGTTATGTCTATGGGAACTTTAGCTCTTGTTCTAGCTGAATATACAAGTTTATTTACATATATTGGTATGCCTTTTGTACCATTGTTAGAACTTATGCAAGTGCCAGAAGCCATAAAAGCTTCAACTACTTTGGTAATTGGATTTGCAGATATGTTCCTTCCATCACTTATGGCTTCTAGTATAGAAAGTGAAATGACAAGATTTATTGTAGCAGCCATTTCTGTGTCACAGCTTATATACATGTCTGAAGTTGGTGGATTAATATTAGGATCAAAGATACCATTAAGATTTAGAGATTTAATTTTAATCTTCTTACAAAGAACATTAATTTCTCTACCGATAATCACAGCATTTGCACATATTATTTTTTAATAGTTAAAATAACAACTAATGAGACTTTAAATTATACTAGTAATAACTTAATAATATTTAAGTTAATTCTACACATTAAATTATATAATCTATAAAAGACCTTCTTTAATAAAATACTTAAAGAAGGTCTTTTTTTAATTCTTTAAAAATATTCTAATATTTTTGAAATAAATCTTGTAACTTCTAATTGATAAATATGAGTTTTTATTCTTTTTTATAATTTTATTCTTTAATAAATTTTTATTTTTTTAATTAATTATAATTTTTTATTTGAAATTCTTTAATTTCTAGGGTAATATAATTTGTACAGAAACATATTATTCTAATTAATACTATTAACAGATACGGAGAGATTATGAAAACAAAAGACATATACAAAATTAAGTTGATTGAGAATTATATTAAGAATTTTTTTGAAGAAAACTTTCCTTCATTTTACATAGACAGTAAAGAAGGTCTTTGGGAATTTTTAAAGGAAATGTTACCAGAAAATTCAAAATTATCAACTTCTACCTCTAACACCCTATTGGATACAGAATTATATGATTTTTTAGAATTAGGTACTTATGAATACATTAAAGACTTAACTTATGAAAATATTAACAATTTAGACTATTATATTACAAGTGCAAGTGCAGTTTGTAAAAATGGAAACATCTATTTTGCAAGCAACAATGCCATAGAAATATCAGCACTTTTAGCAAAATC
>CAZFBB010000185.1:0-5025 GCA_964517235.1 uncultured Fusobacteriaceae bacterium | reverse complement strand
AAACAAATTTTACAACATTTTAAGGCTGATGCCTATTTTTTTTTTGAAAAACGCACAAGTCGAGTTATTTATATAATAAAATATAATTTTATATTTTAATATAAAAAATAAAAAAATTTTATTAAAAAATTATTTTCTTATTTAATTAATCAACTTTTCTTCTACCCTCGATTTTAATGGCTCCTAAAGAAATATAAGTTGATACTGTATCATATTCATGAAATTTAATTTTATTTTTTTATTTTTTTATCCTTGACTTTATATTCTATTTGGTTATATAATCCCAATTGAAAGTAATTTTAAAATTTTAAGTAAGGAGGTACAAAACATGAAATTTAATTTTGGAAAAAAGAGCAAAAATATTTTAATGAAAAAAAAGAAAATTAAATAAGAGAAGGTTTTGTTTACATATTCATCTAAATTTTTTTAATATAAAGTTTATTTTATTATGTAGTGCTATTGGTTTATATAGCTTGATTTTGTATTGCTATTTAAATTATTACTTATCTATACAAGCCTTTTCAAAAGAGATTAGGTTTGCATCGATGACTATTAGTTTAAATACGGGATAAGTATAACTATGCTCATTTGGGTTACCCTAAATGGGCTTTTTTATTTCTAAAAAAAAAGGGGGAGAAGAATGAAATTAATATTAAAATATTTAGAAGGAAAAAAAATTAAATATTTTGGAGCTATATTGATAGTAATTTGTATAGCTTTGATAGATATGCTTCAACCATTGTTAATCAAAGGAGCATTTGACTCAGTTCTTGGAACTAAACCATTTGAAGGAGATATAAAAAAGATATTTTATCTTTTAGGAGATAGAGAGTACCTCTTAAAAAACTTTTATATGATTTCTTTAGCACTACTAGGAATAAGTATTGGACAAAATATCTTTAGATACTTAAGAGGTATTTGGAGTGCTGATGTATCTGAAACATTTGGAAAGAAGCTAAAAGATGAGCTCTATAATCATATTCAGCATCTACCATATGATTATCATTTGAAAGCTGAAACGGGTGATTTGATACAAAGATGTACAAGTGATGTTGAGACAATTAGAAAATTTATAGGAAATCAATTGGTTTCTATAGGTCGTATTGGCTCAATGGCAATATTTGTGTTAATAGCTATGTTTAAGTTAAATAAAAAACTGGCTATTTATTCTGCATTTTTAATACCTGTAATTATTACCTTTTCTTTAATATTCTTTTTTCAAGTAAAAAAGGTTTTTAAAGTAAGTGATGAAGCAGAAGGAAGCATGACAACTACATTGCAAGAAAATCTTACTGGAATAAGGGTAGTTAGAGCATTTGCAAAGCAAGAATTTGAAATTGAAAAATTTGATGTTAAAAATAAAGAATTTACACAATCACGTATTAAATTAATAAACTTGTTTGCAATATTTTGGTCTGTATCAGATGCTTTGTGTTTTGCCCAAGTAGCAGTGGTTTTCCTAATGGGTGCATTTATGACTTTAAAAGGTCAATTGACCCTAGGAACTTTAGTAGCATTTATGTTTTATATAGACAAGTTAATTTGGCCAATTAGGGAGCTTGGACGTATATTAGCTGACACAGGACAAAGTGCAGTTGCTATTAAGCGTATAGAAGAAATCTTTGAAGAAAAAAGAGAAGCAATTGAAGAAGAAGGTGAATTTCCTAAAATTGAAGGTAATATATCTTTTGAAGATGTTCATTTTACTTATGGAAATCATAATGAAGTACTTAAAGGTATAAATTTTGATGTAAAATCTGGCGAAACAGTAGCAATACTTGGTCCAACAGGTAGTGGAAAATCAACACTTATGTATCTTTTAGTTAGGTTATTTGATATTCATAAAGGAAGTATAAAAATTGATGGAGTAGAAGTTAACAATATAAATAAGAGGCATCTTAGAAAGAATATAGGAATAATCTTGCAAGAACCCTTTTTATATTCAAAAACACTTAAAGAGAATATTGCTATAACTAATAAAAAAGTTGAAGAAGATAAGATTTATGAAGCTGCAAATATTGCTAATATTCACCATGTAATAGAGGACTTTGAAAATGGATATGATACAAAAGTAGGAGAACAAGGTGTTACTTTAAGTGGTGGTCAAAAACAAAGAGTTGCAATTGCAAGGACTATTATTAACAAATCAAAGGTTTTAATATTTGATGATTCATTAAGTGCAGTAGATAGTGAAACAGACAAATCCATAAGAGAAGCTTTGAAGGAAAGAAAAAAGGAAGTAACAACTTTTATAATTTCACATAGGATATCAACCCTTAGCGAAGCAGATAAGATTATTGTACTTAATAATGGAAAGATTGAAGCTATTGGAACTCATGAAGAATTAATTGAGAAAAAAGGCTTATATAAAACTATATATGATATTGAAAGGGATAATGAAGTAGCATAATTTTGTTAATAAAAAATAGATAGAGTACAAAATTTAAGAAAAATAATAACAAGATAAATTATCTAGGCTTTAGATAATTTAATACTAAGTAAGTTTTTTAAGGAGTTAAAATGAAATTAAAAAATAAAACATTAGATACAATGGTTAAATTTATGCTGCCATATAAGTTTCAAATTGGAATACTGATTTTGTTTATGATAGGAGTTGCAATTATAGATGGGCTATTTCCATATTTAAATAAATTAGCTATAGATAATTTTATAATTCCAAATAAATATGAGGGAATAAATAAATTTATATTCTATTATATAACATTAATAGTTTTTCAGGTTATTAATGTTTATGCTTTTATATATGTAGCAGGATATATTAAAAATAAAGTTAGTTATGATATTAGAAAAAAAGCTTTTGATAAATTGCAATACTTAAGTTTTTCATATTATGATAAAAATGCTGTAGGATGGTTAATGGCTAGAATGACAAGTGATGTTGAAAGACTTGGTGAAGCTGTCTCATGGACTATAGTTGACATAATTTGGGGCATTACACTGACTAGTTTTTATATTATAATGATGTTAATTATCGATGTTAAATTAGCATTAATGTCTTTTGTAATAATCCCTCCACTTATACTAGCAACTGGATATTTTCAAAAGAAATTACTTAAATATTCTAGAAAATCAAGAAGTATAAATTCCCTAATTACAGGTGGTTTTAATGAAGGAATAATGGGAGCTAAAGCAACAAAAACTCTTGCTAGAGAAAAAGAAGCTCTAGAAGAATTTAAAAGTCTTAGTGATAATATGAGATTGGCAAGTTTTAGAGTTCAAAAAACTTCAGCATTATATCTACCAATAGTAATTGGACTAGGGACAATAGGAACTAGTATAGTTTTGTGGCAAGGTGGAAACGGGGTTATAAGAGGAAGTATCACATATGGTACACTATTTGCATTTATAACCTATACTATGAAGTTTTATGAACCTGTACAGCAAGTAGCTAGAATATTTTCAGAATTTCAGAGACAATATGCAAGTATGGAAAGGGTAATGCAACTAATAAACGAAGAAATTAGTGTTAAAGATTATGGAGATATAATAATAGAGAAGTTTGAAGGAAATATTGAATTTGAAGATGTAAGTTTTAAGTATGATGAAGGTGAAAGTGTACTTAAAAACTTTAATTTAAAAGTTAATAGTGGAGAAACAATTGCTTTAGTAGGAGAAACTGGTTCTGGAAAATCTACTATTGTAAACTTGGCATGTAGGTTTTATGAACCAACTAGTGGAAGGATAAAGATAGATGGTAGAGACTACAGAGATCTTGACCTTATTAACTATCAAAGTAAATTAGGTTATGTATTACAAAACCCACATTTATTTAGTGGTTCTATAGCTGAAAATATTGCATATGGAATAAAAGGTATAGATAGGAAGCAAGTGGTAGAAGCTGCCAAAGTAGTAAATGCACATGAATTTATTAAAAAACTTGAAGATGGGTATGATAGCCAAGTGGGAGAAGGTGGCAATAGGCTAAGTACAGGAGAGAAGCAACTTATATCATTTGCAAGAGCAATTTTAGCTAATCCAAGTATATTTGTCCTTGATGAAGCTACTTCATCTGTAGATGCTCACACGGAAAAATTGATACAAGGGGCAATAGAAAAAATTATAGAAAAAAGAACTAGTTTTATAATTGCCCATAGACTATCTACTATTAGAAATGCTGATAAAATTCTTGTAATCAACAAGGGGGTAATAGTAGAAAGTGGAAGTCATAAAGAGTTGTTAGAGAAAAAAGGTAGATATTACAATCTTTACTTAAAGCAATTTAAAGAAGATAAAGAAAAAGATATTCTTGCTTCTTAATATACAGGATATAGAAGGAGATAGAGAGTATTAAGTTTGTTTTTTTTAAGAAAATTGAAGTTAAGTCGGTAATTTTATATATATTATTTTAACATGAAAGGAGAAAAAATTGATTAATTTATCTATTGAAGGTACTAATGGAGATATTTATTGCTAAGGGATTTTATGCTATATTATCAAATTAAGTTTTTACATAAATTAAAACTCTTATCTTTTAAAAATATAAAAATTACAAAGTTTTAGACTTTTAAATTAACTTTATCAATCTGTATACACTAGAGATTTGTATTTTGTTTTTAATTGATAAATATAGTTTATTCCCTTTAATTGTCAAAAAGGGAGAAAAATGAAAAGAAAAAATTATGGTAAATTATGTATTGGTTCCTGTATAGATATTAGTATTATAGGAATAATAGTGTGGATAATTTTAATACTTGGATTATTAATTAGATGTATATTGGAATAGGTAATAGAATTCAATATTCAAATAAAAAGTTAGATAGACTTTAACCAAGGAAAAAAGAGAAAGGTTTATGAGGAAAAGAGATGGAAGTTATAAATGTTCGAAGACATAATAAAGGAATAAAAGAGGGAATAAAATATATCCATGGAATTTGGGGTAATGAAGGTAATTATCATTACTATTACGACGCAATAATAAACTCAAAAGAAGGACAAATTCCACATTTTTTTTATTAACTCGACTTGTGCGTTTTTGGTCGAATTTAAGCTAGCCTATTAATTTAG
>CAZFBB010000184.1:0-5079 GCA_964517235.1 uncultured Fusobacteriaceae bacterium | reverse complement strand
TAATCATAATAAAATTCATTTGTATTCAAATTTTGTTCATAATTAGATTTATATTTTTCCTTTATAAAAGAAATAATTTCATCTGAAATATTTTCATTCAAGACATTTTTTACCACTCTATCTACAGCGTCCATCAATTCATTTACCCTTACTGGATCACAAGTAAATACTACTGCCCATCTTCCTTTTTCCAAATCAAATCTATTTACTTCTATCCATGAATTTATACCATAAACTCCAGATAGTTTTTCTCTAATTTCCTTTGTAAGTTCTATATCTAATGTACTCTTTGCCATAAATCCTAAATATTCATAGTCTTTTGATATTTCTTCATTACTTCCATAGTACATTACAACTGTTGCTTTTTCTCCTGTTCCATAATCTCTTTCTAATGTTACATTATTTTTCAAAAGTGATTTTTCAAGAGGTTTATAGTCTTCTTCTACTCCATTTTTTAAAGAAGCCAAATACATTTCAATATTTTTTCTAACTTCTTCTTCACTAATATCTCCAACTATATAATAGTCATAATCAATCCCATTAGCTATTCTTTCATTATATATCTTTTCAATTCCTTCTTTAGAAACTTTAGGTAAATCTTCTAACTCTAACCATTTTTCCCTTTGGCTATTATCATTTAATATATTCCCAAATTCCTTCCAAAATTGATTAGCTTTTAGATTTTCCCTGTTCTTTATAGCTTCCTCAGTTGCTTCAAGAGAAATATCAAGTTGATTTTGATCCACTTTACCTTCAGTCATGTACCCATAAAAATTGTATAACATTTCTGAAAATTCCTTTGTTGGACTTTCTCCCCAAATATACTCTTGATTATCATCTATAGTATAACCAATATAAAAGTTTTTATCTTGCATATATTTGTCATATTGAGTTTTTGTCATAGTACCCGGTCCACTATCGAAAACAACAGATACGAAAGAATAATTTACTAAATCATCTGTATCTATATAGTTTTTTCCACCTCTACTTACTCCAGTAAAATGAACTTTATTTTTTTCATAATCTATATTTTTAAAGTAAACCTTACTACCATTTGACAAAGTAAATATTTTATAAGCTAAGTCCTCATTATATTCTTCATCAATAATTTTACCTTTTTGTATTTGACTATTAACTATTTCTCCCATTTCTGTTTGAAGTGCATAAGGTCCAATATCTGTTTTTCTACCTTTTTCTGCATAAGCTTTCAAATCTGCTACTTCTACCTCTGTATACCCCTCATACAAATAGTAATTTTCCTTTGTAGTAAAAAACTCATTTACATAATCATTAACTTCTTCTAAAGTAATATTTTTTATAAAATCAATTAAAAGTTTTAACTCTTCCTCTTCATCAATTAAGATGTCCTTGTCAAAATCTGTATCAAAAACACTTTGTAAAATACTTGCTGTTTCCCTATTTCCCACTTCATTAAGAGCATTATTATAATAACTAAGCATTGCATTTTTTGCGTCAATTAATTCTTCTTCATAAAAACCTCTTTTTAATTGTCCCAGTTCAGAAAAGCCTTCTACCAAAGCTTCTTCTACTTTATCGCCTTTTATTCCAAATTCAATTGTACTTACTCCATAATATTCATTAGAGTCTCCACTGTTTAAATAAAATCCATTAAGATTAGTTTCTACAGAATTAAGCTTTTCTCCATATCTAGTATTCAACATTGTGTTTACAAGGTTTCTTACCATATATCTTTTGTATCTCTCAAGTTGACTAAGATTATGTCTACTTTCAATTATGCTCATTATAGTAAAGCTATTATTTCTCAATTGCTCATTTACAAATTTGTCATACTTTTCAACTTTAACAATTTCTCTCATTTTATAAGATTCTTTATCTTCCAGTTCCTTCTTTTCTTCTGTTGAATATAAGTCAATTATAAATTTTTCAATTTTTGCTGTATCTTCTATATCACCAGCTATATATAAAGTCATATTGTTTGGTACATACCATCTCTTGTAATAATCTTCTACTCCTTCTCTAGTAAAAGCTTCTATAGATGGTATTTTGCCTATAGGTATCCTGTCCAAATATCTACTATTACCAAAATAATATTGTTGATAAAATTCTCTTATTTCTTTTTTCAAGCCACTTCTTTGTCTCCACTCTTCTTTTACAATACCCTTTTCTTTTTGAACTTCTTCCTCATCTAGAGTTATTTTAAATCCCCACTCAAATAAGATATTTACAAATTCTTCAAGATCTTTTCTTTGCCCATCTAACCTATATACTGTTTCGTCAAAGGATGTATAAGCATTCAAATCTCTTCCAAACTCTATCCCTCTACTTTCCAAAGCTTTTATAAGATCATTTTGAGGGTATTTTTCAGTTCCATTAAAAGCCATATGCTCAAGAAAATGTGCTATTCCTTCTTCCCCTTCTCTTTCATACAAACTACCTGTTTCTACTTTCAACCTTACACTAATTAAATTTTTAGGTTTTTCATTAGGATAAATATAATATTTCAAACCATTTTTTAGCTCTCCCTTTACTAAATTTGCATCCTCTTTAATATTGGTAGCAAAAATAGTAGAAGTAACCAAAATCATTATAACTATTAGTCTTTTCATTTTTCACCTCTTTATTTTTTCTCATATTCCTATGCTATTCTACCTCATAAGTATAATTAATATATCACAAAAGGTCAAATTACTCTTTATTAATATATTTTTTTTCTTGTAATTTTTTAACTAAAAAATGAATTTTTTCTATTTAAATTATTTTTTTTAAAATAAACTGTTGTATTTTTAGTTTAAAAACTACAAATATTAATTTAAAATTATTTTTTTTTAATATTTATAATTTCCTTTGCTTAAAAAAAAATTGTTAAATTTAAAGAAGTATCGTTGCATAAATAATAATTACACTTTAGATTTTGCTTTTAAATATATGTGCTTTTTAAAGAACTTATTTCATACTAGAACTGATTTATAACTGACACAAGAAATTTCAAAAGATTAAACACAGACAAAATTAATTTTTACAAAAAAATTTTAATAGTTCTTTACTTACCAAAGAGGCAAAAATTAAACAAGTAATATTTTCTACAATGAAATAAAGTAAAGTTACATCACTTGCTATATTATTTTTAACTTTTCACTTTGAATAATGTCTATACAATATAAATTAGCAAAATACTTTAATTTTCTCTTGAATAAAAATTAAGTTTCGTATATCTTATAGATATCAAATACTTTTAGGGGGAAAATTATGACAGATTCATTTGAAAGATTAATATGTAAAGATAAAGGCAAATATCTTGAAATAGGTTTTACTAGTGGAATTTTTTCTCTTATTACCTATGTTCCATTAATTTTTTTGGCTAAGAAGTTTTTTGGAGTAGAAGAAAGAATAACAAAAGAAATTATTTTTTCTCCTGCTAGTGCCATTACTTTTCACATCAGTTTTACAACAGTATATGCTTTTTTAATTGGATTAAAAAACGATATAAGTACTAATAAATTTTTAATGTTAACAATAGCAATAGGAGTACTAGGTGAAGTTTTTTATCCTGTAAAGTTTAGTATTTTTATCTTTATTTTAATTTTATCACTTTCTTGGTTTGTATATGCAGTAGTATTTTTAGCATTAGAAAAAAAAATCGCCACAGATACTAACGAAGCTTTTGAAGAAAAATTAAAAAAAGAAAATAAAGATAAAGAAGAGGATAATCAGAAAAATAAAAAATCCTAGTTTCATAAAGAGCTTTAATATGAATTTCATATTCAAAAGCTCCTTTTTTAATTATTTAACAGAACTTCAGTTGCTTTCATCTATAAATAATCATTAGTAGCCAAAGAAAATTAAAAGTAACTTTAAATATCTCTACTACAGTTAATCTTTTGAAATATTTAATCTGATTATAATCTTAAGTGATTGATGCTAATCATAGTTAAAAAATCTTAGCTGTTATTATTCTATTTTTATTATTATATAAGTGTGATTAACACTAATTTTTTTATTTTTTAATAATTTATTTAATTCTAAGGACCATCTGCTTAGTCTATTATTTATTGTTCCTTCAAGTTCCATGCAATTTATATTTTTCCATAACCCATCTGTACATATCAAATACAAACCTTCTACTTCCCCACAACCTCTTTCACCCGAGTAGATATCTAATGTATGCCTTGGGTATGCCATAAGAGCTGATGTTATATAATCATTTAGCTCGTGTTTCCCCATCATATCTTTAGTTATTATTCCCTTTTCATAAAGTTCCTCAACTATACTATGATCTCGACTTATTTTATACAAACGATTTTTCATCACTTTATATATTCTACTATCTCCCACAGAAAAAAAACTCATTTTATCCATATCAAAGTAAATTCCACTAAGAGTTCCACCCATACTATAATATTTTTCATTTAATTTCCCAAATTTTTCCAATTCATCTTGAACTTTTCTTACTGCTTCTACCACTTTCCCTCCAAAAACAATATATGGTAATTGTTTATTAAGTGTATTTAATATATATTTACTAGCGTATTTCCCTTGTCTATGACTATTAAGCCCATCGGATAGAGCAACAAAAAAACTTCTATCAAAATCCAACATCTTAACTTCTGGATTATTAAAATTTTTGTTTAAAATTTCATCTTTTATTAGGATAGAATCTTGATTTTCAAGCTCTCCTCCATGTGAATAATACACAATTTCTATACCCATCTCTCACCCCAATCTCCCTATTCATATCTTAACCTAGAAACTTTCTTTATTCAACTACGCCATATGAAAATATATACTTAAAACTTTAATACAATTGATTTTATTAAGTTAATTTAACTCTAATTCTTTTTATTATTTCAAAATTTAATAAAATTAAGTAAATAAAATTTATCATTTTCCTTAAATTATCCATTTTTAAATAATAAATTTAAAAAATATAATAATCTATGAGCCTGTAGACACATAAAATTTTCTTAAAAAAAAGTTTTATTTGTTTTTTATTTAGATGTACCTATATAAGAAATTTAGATTAAGTTAACGAAAGGAGCATTAAAAATTGGGAGCTGTTTGAGCTCCTTAAGAGCGAGTTTTGAAATTTAGTGACTGTAG
>CAZFBB010000183.1:0-5095 GCA_964517235.1 uncultured Fusobacteriaceae bacterium | reverse complement strand
TTTTTTAAGAAAATTTTATTTATCTACAGTCTCATTCTTTCTTTAAGATTTTGAAAAATATTTTATATGGTAGATTTATTAAAATTATAATAATTTTTATTTAAAATAGTTAAACCTCGTTAACTTTAAAAAATCAATAAATATTATTTATAATTTATAAAATGAATAATGAATAATCAAAAAGTACTCTAAATATTCTCTCAAAGCCATTTAAAATTGGAAAAATTTTGAAATTTCAAAGTACTCAATCTAACTATAATTTTAGTAATCAATATTGATTAACAGCTAAAAAATTTATTTCCTAGTTATATCTACCTATTAGTTTTATCTAGTTTAAAAAAGTAAACAAAACAATTAAAAACAATTTAATTTTCTAACATTTATGACCTTAACCCAATCCAAATCTATTATGAGTGTATACTAATAACAATAGAAACAAAAAGTCCTTTTTTAAAAGAACTTTTTCTATTTATATTATTCTTTTTGATAAAAAAATGTAATATAATCTCTTTAGAAAGAAATATAATATAATTTATTTCTATTATTGTTTATCAAAGGAGTTAGGAATATGAAGAAAAATTTATCTATTGGAAAAAAACTTGTTTTATCTTTTTTAATTGTAGGTTTAATCCCTTTACTTATCGCTATTACTATTTCACTCAAGTATAGCTCAGATTCACTTAATACCCAAGCCAAGAATCAACTTGAGGGAATTAGAACTATCAAAAAAAATCAAATTATTAATTCTATTGAAAGTGCTGTTAATGATTTAGATGTTTTTTCTGAAAGCAAAGATGTTTCTATATTATATGAAAAACTTGTAGAATATCATAATGAAGAAAATGTCCAATCTGATGAAAATTATGATACTAATAACTTAAAGTACCAAGGAATAATTAATACTTATGCAAATGAAGTAAATCACTTTTATAAACAAAAAGGTTATAAAGACATGTTTTTAATATGTGCAAAACATGGACACATTATGTATACTGGAGAGGGCTTGTCTGATTTAGGTTTAAATTTAACAACTACATATTTGAAAAACTCCCCACTTTATAAAGCTTGGCAAGGAGCTATGATTAATAATGGTGTTGCTATTACCGATTTTGAACCTTATGCCCCAAGAGAAAATAATCCTAGTTTATTTATTTCCTTTCCCATTCACGATGAAAGTGAAACAAATATCTTGGGAGTAATGGTTCTATTAAAAGATTCAGAAGGATTTAATAGTATTATGCAAGAGAGAACTGGCTTAGGAGAAAGTGGCGAAACATATCTTGTTGGAAGTGATTATTTAATGAGATCTGATTCATTTTTGTCTCCAAATACCCATACTATAGTTAATTCTTTTGCTAATCCAAATAAAGGCATGGTTAAAACTACTGCTAGTCAAAATGCATTAAAGGGTATTTCAAATACTGAATTTATAAATGATTATTTAGGAAATGAGGTTTTTTCTTCATACGAACCTCTTAATATTTACGGACTAAATTGGGCAATCATTGCAGAAATTGATAAAAATCAAATTGATAAACCTATTGATATTATAAGAAATATTTCTTTTATTATATTAATTTTAGGGTCAGCTTTTATTATATTAACCGGGTGGTTTATTGGTAGAAGTATCTCTCTTCCTATTAGAACTCTCCAAGAGAAGTTTAGTAAGAGTGCTACTGGTGATCTCAGAGAGAGAGTCACCATAAACTCTAATGATGAAATTGGTCAATTATCAAAGGATTACAATACTTTTATGGAAAAAATGAATGTAATGATTTCAAACATACAAAATGTTTCTTCTTTAGTTAAAGATAATAGTGATAAAATAAGTGAATCACTAACAAATGTTGTAAAGGGACAATGTGAAGATGATAAAAATTGTATGCTGATGTTAGATACTGCAATCACCAAAGTTTTAGATAATGTTAGAAATCAATCAGCTAGTATACAGCAATCTCTTGCAGGCTTAGAGGAAATTGCAGCTACTTCACACAAAATGAATGAAAAGGGAAAAAGTACCAAAGAATCTTTTTTAAAAAGTGTAGAATTGGCAGTTAATTCTTCAAATAATGTTAACGATTTAAATAAAGGTATTAATAGTATTAATGAGAGTGTAGAGGATGCTCAGGCTAATCTTAAATCTTTAATTAACCTCTTAGATGGTATTAATAATATTTTAGATGGTATTAATAATATCTCTGATCAAACAAATTTATTATCTTTAAATGCTGCTATTGAAGCAGCTAGAGCTGGAGAAGCTGGAAAAGGCTTTAGTGTTGTTGCAGAAGAGATAAGAAAATTGGCTAAAAGGACAGGAGATGAAACGGAAAAAATCGAAGAATTAGTTACTAATATTAGAGAAAATATTGATAAAGTACAAAATGCCAATAAACAAATGGTTTCCAATGTTTTAAGAGGAATTAAATACTCTAATATAGTAAAAGATGGTATCGAAACTATTAATTTTGAAACAAATAACAATCAAGGAGAAATAGATGACATAGCTTTAGGAATAGAAGAACAAAGTATAGCAACAAATGAGATAACTGAAGCAATTAGTAGTGTTGCTTCTAATTCGGAAGAAATAGAAGAATTGGGTCACTCTACCTACAGTATCTCACAATTTGTAAAAGAAAAATTAATCAATAACTTAGAAGAAACTAAAAATTTAGCTAAAGCCGCTGAAAATTTAACTTTAACTCTATCAGAGTTCAAAACAAAAAATTAAAACCAACAATGAGGACTGATAATTTTCAGTTCTCTTTTGAATTTTCTCTAAAATAATAAGTTATTAAATATGTCTTCTTAAATATTTTTATATAAAATTCACAAGTATTACCTCTTATTTAGATAAAAAATTTACCAACATTTTATCCAAATATAATTAAAAAACTAGAATATCAATATCCTAGCTTTTTCCCTTTAGATTTTAAATTATTATTAATCTTTTTCTTCAGCATTTACTTTAATTTTATCTATTGTATCAAAAAGTCTTCCCATAGTAAATATTGAAAAACCAAATAACACCATTGCTAAAGGATAAAAAAATATTGTTAAGGTAGCATATATACTGTATCTTGTCCATTTTAAAAATTCTTTCATGTAAGGTATCACAACTAATATCTTTAATTTATTTATCATACTTAATAGTGTAAAACTTTCTAAAAATATCAAAAATAAATATATATTTGTAAAATCTTCTACTAATCTAATACCTAATAAAATTAATAAATTAATTGCAATTGAAATTGCAGAGATTATCATTAACAAATTAAATTGAAAGGTAATAAAAGGAAACTTTAGTTTTTCTTTAATTCTTAATTTGAAATTATCTATTAAAAATATATATATTAATGAAAAACACAAAGAAAATATTTGCACTGTATTATTTGTTAAATATTTAGAGAATAGCAATTCACCAAAACCTCTAATTACAAAATAAAAAGACAATAATGAAGATAAAAAAACGAGAGTCTTAGTTTTATTTAGCATCTTTCCACCTCCTCTTTTTCAAATGAATTATATCATATTAATTAAAAAATAACCAATTTACTATACTATAAAATTTTATAACTTATTTTAACCCCTAAAAGAAATTGATAATTTACTAGGATTTCTTCCCATACAAATGTAAGTTCTTCTTAATTTTTATCTCCTTAAATATTTTCTATTAAATTTCAAGAAGTTACAATAAAATCTTTTTATCTTCATTTTTTATATTGTCTCTATCTTATTAAAATTTTATAATTACCATAAATATAAAAAAACTAGGATTACAAAACTTTCCTAGGTAATTTTATCTTGTATTTAATCACTAAAATTCTTATTGTAAATATTATAAAAATTGTAATATAGCTTACTACAACTTTTTCAAGAGGCAAAAATTTCAATGCAAAATAATAAAAAACACCACCTAACATGCAAAGTATTGCATATATATCTTCCTTTAATACATATGGAATTTCTCTAACCATAATATCTCTCAAAAAACCACCTGCCACACCGGTAAGGGTTCCCATAATAGCTATAGATAAAAGTCCTAAATCAAACATCATTGCTTTGTCTGCACCTATAACAACAAAAACTGCTAATCCTAAAGCATCGAAAAATTTCACTAACCTTATATAGTTTTTAACTTTAGGTGTAAATATGTAAGCTATTATAGAAGCAACAATGCAATAATACATTACATATTCATTTCTTATAGCATAAGGCATTACTCCTAAAAGAGTATCACGTAACATTCCACCTCCAAGTCCTGTTACAACTCCAATAACTACTACTCCAAATATATCTAAGTTATGCTTTCCACCTTTCAATGCTCCGGAAATCGATGAAGCCATTATTCCCAAAATATAAATCAAATCAAACATCATAACTCCTTACTATTTTTTTAGCATTTTTATTGAGTTTATCATAATTAATTTATAAAATCAATTTTTTTAGATTTATTTTTAAGAATATATTTTTTCTTAATATGATATGTATATAATATAATTTGACTAATCAAATTACACATGGTATATTTAGTAAAGATATATTTATTTAGGGGGAGTTATGAATAAAGGGAAAAAAATTTTAATTAAAAAGGTTTTGGATATAAGTATATTTTTAATTTCAATAATTTTGATTTTTTCATTGATTTTTATTATTTTCAAATCCTTTACAAATGCATATGATGGTGCACGAATTAAAGTTAAAGCAGATTATATTACCCTTTCAAACTTTAATTTGAGAGTCTTATTTCCTAATCGGATGAAAGATACTTTTTATTGGAATAGTTTCAGTAGTTTATTTATTTCCTTAGTTACTTTAATTATTTCTAAAAGAATTATTTCATCTAATAAGAAGGACATTATAATTTCAAGTCTAAATAGCTTAAGTATCCATTTTTTATTTTTTTCAGTACTTAAAATGTTTATATATATATCAAAACATAATATGCTAAAAATTTCTCCTACTGCAGGACTACCATTTTTAGTCATTAGTCTACTTATATATACAATTAATAATGTGTTAAAGGAAAAACTCTAATTAATAAAATAAAAAAACTTAAGTTCAAAAGTTTTTTGCATAATTAAATAGTTCTTATTAA
>CAZFBB010000182.1:0-5171 GCA_964517235.1 uncultured Fusobacteriaceae bacterium | reverse complement strand
TTATTAAATGGTCTTGGTAAAAAAAGATATTTCCTTGTCAAATAATATTAATGAAAAAATCAAAGTAAAGAAAATATTTCTTAGGGGCTTTGTAAACATAGGGTTGTGTTATCAAAGTCTTTTTTTGTATAGCTGTATGAAATAAAAGTTCTTCCTTTAAAAGTTAAACGTTTTTACTAAAGTAATTGAAAAAAGTTTGCCAAATCAATATTTGTTAGTACAATTAATATTTCCACAACAAGAACAATAATCAGATTAATTAAGTAAATTTAAGGAAAAAATTTTGGAAGTAGATTTTTAATTTATCCATCGAAAAAAATAATTAAAAATATTATTATTTAATAAATTCTAACCTTTCTTATTCTCTTCAGAGACTTAATTATGCAAAAAAATTCTACCGGTCTCCATCTAAAAACTATATTATTTTGGTATCTTTACTAAACATTATACAATTATAATTTTTCTTATTTACACTTCTGACAGATATATAGTATATAAATTTAATCTTTTAGCAAATATATTTATAATAAAATTTTATACTTATTCAGTCCAGATTTTCTAAAAAATATAATTATAGCTTTTAATTCTTAGATTTTATATAATTACCTTATCTATCTTTTTTTATTATTGTTAACTTCATATTCATCAATTCTGTTTAAATTACTTTAATAATAGTTTTTAAATGAAAATGA
The DNA here is from genome assembly GCA_964517235.1 of uncultured Fusobacteriaceae bacterium. Taxonomy (GTDB): domain Bacteria; phylum Fusobacteriota; class Fusobacteriia; order Fusobacteriales; family Fusobacteriaceae; genus CAZFBB01. The sequence goes on along the minus strand of CAZFBB010000182.1, from coordinate 4,479 downwards.
AGGTTTACAGATAATTTTTAAGGAAAATACAAATAAAAGTATGGAGTGTGTTTATGGAATTATTAAAACCTAGCATAAATTATCTTACCAGTTTTAGAAAATATGTAAAAGAATATGAACTCGAACAAGATTTTTTTTATCTTGATTTATATAGTGATTCTTTAGGAAATTTTAAAAATTATCTAAGATTATTAGATTTACATTCTATGGGTAAAAGACTACCAAGGGGTTTAACTAGTTACAATACTTATTGGCTTATTGATTATCATGAAGTTGTTGGTGTAGTTAGAATAAGAAAAAAACCTATGAAAGTTATAGGAAATATTGGATATGATATTAGACCCTCTTTTAGAGGCGAAGGTTATGGTACAAAGCTTCTTAATTTAGCGAAAAACAAAGCAAAAGAAGAATTGAACATGAATAAATTATATGTTAGTTGCTATGAAGGAAATATTGCTAGTAAAAAAATAATAGAAAAAAATGGCGGAAAATTTTATAAAATAGAAAAGGGAAGTAATGGCGATACTTTTTTGATGTATATTATTGATTTATAAAGCTTTAGTGCACTTTATCTAAAATTTAAAAAATTCATTAGAAATTTTTTTTCATCTGTTATTTAAATTTTTTGATTTTTTCACACAAAATACATAAATGTCCATTAAAATTAATTGAATATAAAGATTAAAAAAAGTTAATTTTCAAAGAAAAGGAAGTGGAAATATGTATAGTAAAGAAAAAGTAATTGAAAGTTCGTTAATATCTGAATTTAAATTTTATTTAAATACACACAGTAAATTATTAGGTACATTACTTGAAAAATATAATTTATCTTATAATGATTATGTTATTTTGATGGAAATTTTCAAAAACGAAGGTGTTACACAATATGATCTTTCTAAAAAACTTGAAATGTCTGCACAAAGACTTAATCAAATAGTAAAAAAACTTGAAGAGGAAAGATTGTTATCAAAATTTAAAGAAAGAGAAGCAAGAGGTAAAAAAAGCTTATTAATAAAAGATAAGGGTATAGAGGTAATAGAAGTTGTAAATAAAGAATTGGATAAAAATGTCGAAAATTTACTAACTGAAAGAGATAAAGAAGATTTGATAATAATAAATAAAATGTTACAGAGAATAAATGATGACGTTAGACAAAGAGTTGAAAAATTCCCTTTATAATAAAAAATCAATATGTAAATAATTTGATATTTATACTTAGCTTATGTTATACTTATAGCAAGAAAAAGGGGTGGTTCAATGGATAAAAATGTATTAAAAGGTTTATTAGCTGAATTCAAATATTTTATCAATGCAAATAATAGTATTATAAGTGATATTATAAATGATTATTACTTGTCTCATAATGATTATACTATTTTCTATCAAATATCATATAATGAAGGAATTACACAATACGACTTAGCAAAAAAACTTAAATTTACAACTCAAAGACTTAACCAAATAGTTAAAAGTTTAGAAGATGAAGGTTATATAAAAAAAGTTGAAGCTGAAGGTGCTTTGTTAAAAAAAGGACTTTATATAACTGAAAAAGGTCGAAAAACTATAGAGGAAATTTCTGAAAAAATATACAATGTGACTATAGAAATATTAAGTAAAGAAGAAATTGAAGATTTGGAAATTATAAATAGATTACTTACAAGAATTAATAAATTGCTTAGAACTAGGATTAAGTAACCTGTAAAAAATTTTCAGATTTTTATTTTTCTCCATTTATTGTACAATTTAAAAAACAAGGAGAATGGAGAACAGCATATGAAGGAAAAAAAACACTCATTTGTAAAGGAATTATTATTAAGTGAGAAATTATGTTATAAGATTATTAATAAGATATTAATTAAATATAATTTAAATATGGATACTTACCTACACTTATATATTCTTAAAAATGAAAATCATCTATATAAAAAGTATGTAAACAGTAAAAGCTATAAAGAAATAGAAAACATTCTTCTGAATTTAGGGTATTTAAAAGATAATGAAATTTCAACACTAGGTAATGAAGTAGTTTCAAATATAATTAAAGAACTTCATGAAATTGTTGAAAATGAATTAGATGATAGAACTAAAGATAATCTTTTTATTGCTGAAACTGCTCTAAGAAGATTAAATAAAAATATGCTATCAAAAGTTTAAAAGAGGGCTCCTCCTCTTTTTATTTTGTTAAAATTCTCTAGTAAAAAGCTAGAGAATGTGATATTATTATTAGGATAAACTATTAAAAGAGAGAGGTTAAAGATGCAAAAAATAAAAAATATTGCAATTATTGCCCACGTTGATCATGGTAAAACAACATTGGTAGATGCTTTACTTAGACAATCTGGAACATTTAGAGATAATGAAAAAATAGAAGAAAGAGTTATGGATAGCAACGATTTAGAAAGAGAAAGAGGAATTACTATCTTTTCTAAAAATGCATCTGTATTTTATGAAGATTATAAAATAAATATAGTTGACACTCCGGGACATGCTGATTTTGGTGGAGAGGTACAACGTATACTTAAAATGGTTGATTCTGTAATTTTATTGGTAGATGCTTTTGAAGGAGCAATGCCACAAACTAAATATGTATTAAAAAATGCATTAGAATGTGGCCATAGACCAATAGTAGTAGTTAATAAAATTGATAGACCTAACTCGACTCCGGAGGAAGTAGTCGACTCTATTTTTGACTTATTTGTTGAATTAAATGCAAATGATGCTCAACTTGACTTCCCAGTGTTATATGCAAGTGCTAAAAATGGTTTTTCAAAGGACAATTTAACAGATGACGATATAAACATGGAACCATTATTCAAAGCAATTATCGCTAATGTTGATGATCCTGAAGGTGATTTAAATGCTCCATTACAATTCTTATGTACATCGGTAGAATATGATAACTATGTAGGTAAAATTGGTACTGGTCGTATTCACAATGGTACTGTAAAACTTGGTGATGATGTTTTATTATTAAAAAGAGATGGTGAAAGATTACAGTATAGAATCTCTAAAATCATTGGTTATGAAGGATTAAAACAAATTGACCTTAAAGAAGCATATGCAGGAGACATTGTTTCACTTGCTGGTTTAGAAAAGGTAGATGTAGGAGAAACAATAGCATGTAGAGAAAATCCTATGCCTCTTCCATTGATTGATATAGATGAACCTACACTTGCAATGACATTTATGGTTAATAACTCTCCATTTGCTGGTAGAGAGGGGAAATTCGTTACAAGTAGACAAATAAAAGATAGATTAGATAAGGAATTAGAAACTAATGTAAGTATGAGAGTAGAAAGTACTGATTCTCCAGACGCATTTGTTGTCAAGGGAAGAGGGGAGCTTCAACTTTCAATTCTTATTGAAAATATGAGAAGAGAAGGTTTTGAACTTCAAGTTTCTAGACCACAAGTTATTTTTGGAGAAATGGAAGGTAAAAAAACAGAACCCATCGAACTTGCTTTAGTTGATGTTGAAGATCAATTTGTTGGAAATATGATTGAAAGACTAGGACTAAGAAAGGGTGAAATGATTAATATGACTCAAGGTGCTGACGGTTATACTAGGCTTGAGTTTAAAGTGCCCGCTAGAGGGTTAATCGGTTTCAGAGGAGAATTTATGACTGAAACTAAGGGTACTGGAATACTTAACCATTCATTCTATGAATATGAATTTTATAAAGGGGATATTCCTGCTAGACAAAAAGGAGTTCTTATTTCTGGTGAAACTGGTTCAGCAGTAGGATATGCTCTAAATAACCTCCAACCTAGAGGTGAGTTATTTGTAGAACCAGGTGTGGAACTATATGAAGGTATGATTGTTGGAGAACATAGTAGAGATAATGATCTTACTGTAAATGCATGTAAAGGTAAAAAACTTACAAACATGAGAGCTTCTGGTTCAGATGATGCCCTTAAACTTGCTACACCAAGAAAATTCTCACTTGAACAAGCTCTAGAATATATTGCTGATGATGAACTGCTCGAAATCACTCCTGAAAATATCAGAATGAGAAAAAAATACTTAACTGATAATGAAAGAAAACAGGCTTCTAGAGGCACTGTAAGAGATATGCCTAAAAAAAGATAGTTAATTTTTAATATATTATGCAAATAACTATTTGATATTTTATAATACCTTAGTTTTTCCAGAGAAATTAAGTATTAAATAATAAACAATAAAAAAAACGAAGAAAATTCTTCGTTTTTTTTTTTATAATTTGCAACAATCAGACAATACTTTTTCAAGTTGTTTAGGCTCTAGTCTAAATGGACTTCCTTTTCCTTCTAAAAAGTGATGATTAAGTAGAAGATGTATCGATAATCCTGTATACAAAAGCTTTTCATTGTTGTCTTTTCTTATAACTTCTACTACTGTTTTATGATATATTCCATCTTCATATGGACATGGTATACTCCCTTTTACCTCAATAATTTGAACTATCCATTTACCATCAACAGTAACAGGTTCTCCCAAACC
>CAZFBB010000181.1:0-5218 GCA_964517235.1 uncultured Fusobacteriaceae bacterium | reverse complement strand
AATAGTTTTTATTTATTTAGAGAGTATAATCTATATTAGAAATGGGGAGAGAAAATGAGAGAAAAAAGAGATAATAAGAATTTATGGTTTTTAGCATTATTTGAAGGTTTCTCTTCATTAATTTTTCAAAGAGGAATTTTTATTTTGTTTCTAATATCTTTAGGCATATCAAATATGAAGATAGGTATATTACAAGCAGTATTATTTTTTACAATTTTTTTATCTGAATTTCCATCTGGTGTAATTGGAGATAGACTTGGAAGAAAAAAAACTCTATTAATTGCAGTTTTATTAAATATTATTAGTCTAATATTAATGATATTACATATTAACTACACCTTTATAATATTTAGTTTTGTTTTAGAAGGATTAGCAATGGCATTTATATCTGGAACATATTCAGCACTTTTTTATGATAATTTGAAATTTCAGAATAAAGAAGAAAAATATTTAAAATATAATTCTAATGTAAAAACTGTTTCTAACTTTTTAATGGGACTAGCAATAGTTGTAGGAGCTTTTCTTAAAGATATATCGTGGGAGCTTGTTTACGGCTGTACACTTGTAGCAACTCTACTTGCAGGTGTATTTATGTTATTAGTTTACGATAATAATAAAAATTATGCTCAAAGCAATAAGGAAGAAAATTTAACAAAAACGACTTTTATGAAAGAAATGTTTAATTTCTTTAAAAGAAAAGAAGCTAAAAAAATATGGTTGTTGATTTTAGCGGCATCAACATTAGAGGCAGTTTCAGCATATTATTATATTATTTCTCAAGTATTGTTAGATTTTCAAAATTTATCAATAAAACAAATAGCTTTAGTGTATGGAATACTCCAAATTTTGACAGCATTTATGTACAAAATTTCTGAGAAAGTAAATAGTAGATATAAAATAAATATAATACTATTGAATGTATCAAAACTATTTATAGCTATTTTATTTTTACTAATAATTGATAATCCACTTATTAGTCTTTGTGTTTTGGTTGCAATAACAGCATTGGCTGATATAGTGTATATTTCACAAGATAATTATATTCAAAAAATGATACCTAGTGAGTTTAGAAGTTCATTACTTTCACTGTTTTCATTTATGAATTCAGTAATAACAGGAATAATATATGTAGTTTATGGAAGATTAGGAGATTTGTTTCCTCAGAGAATTGTATTTATGTTTTTAATTGCACCGTGTACAATCGCTCTATCAATGTTTTTTATGTATTTTAAATCAAAACGCCTAACTTTGCAAAAAGTTTAAGTGTATAAATCATTAATGTTTCTGGAGGTGAAAAATGAAAAAGACTAAAGAACAAGCTAGCTTAGAGGAGATCTTAAGAGAATTAAGAGATGAAATATCTTTAAATGTTGCTGAAACAAGAAGATGTTAATAAAAAGCCCTTTTAAAAGGGCTTTTTCAATTCTAGAATAAATACGAAAGGGTCATTATGTGGAGAATAAAAGAATCTATTCGACTATATTGGAAAGAAAATGTAGTTTACTTTATTGATGAAATAAACCAAAATGAAGATTATATAGTTGTAAATAATAAAAAAGATATAGAGGTTTTGATTGAAAGAAAAGACTTTGATGAAAAGTTTGTTTTGTTCGAGAAACTAAAAGAAAAAAATATGATAAAAAAAAATCAATTGAATAACTTTAAAAATACAAAATATGAAAAAAGTATCGAATTTATATCAGAAATTTCAAATAATTCTAATGAAGTTCAAAATAAAATAGAGCAATCAAAAGTAATGATTATTGGTGCTGGTGGAATGGGCAATTCAATACTAAGACAATTAATTTTTTTAGGAGTAAAAAATTTTACACTTATTGATTTTGATAATGTAGAAGTTACTAATTTGAATAGGCAAGAATTTTATAAAGAATCTGATATAGGTCAGAATAAGCTGTTTTCTTTGCAAGATAATTTAAATTGGAAATATTCAAATTTAAAAATTGATGTTTTGAATATTAAAATTGAAAATATAGATAGTTTAAATAAAATAAATAAAGATCTAGATTTGGTTATAAGTGCTATCGATACTCCATTTAATTATAAAAAAACATTATTGAACTTTGCAATTAAAAAAGACATACCAATAATATTTGGAGGAGTAGGCATAGGTGATGGAATTTATGGTCCATTTATAAAAACTAATATATATAAAACAAAATATATGACACTATTAGAAGGGGTAAAATCTCAGAATTTGATTCCTAAAGGATCAATTATATTTACGAATGAAATTATTAGCACTTTAATTGTAAGAGATGTTTTTTATTATTTGTCTGATTTAAATCCAAATTCATTAAATAGAATAATAAAAGTTCCCTTATTAAAACTTATTAAAGAAGAAATTGTAATGAGTCTAGAATAAATTATAAAATTGAGGAGGAAATTGTGAAAGAAGGATATTTATTGATAAGAAATTTTGATTATTTAGGGAAAAATAGGCCTCCCATTAAATTATTAATCTTAAATGAGTATTTTTTAAATAATCAGATAGATTCAAGCTTTATTGATATGAATCTAGCTTTTGAAGGAGAATTACCAAAAACGCAACTTAATAAAAAAATATTAGATATAATCTCTAAAGAAATTAAGAAAAATATAATTATAGATATAAATTTTCAAGGTTATCCATTTGCAAAAAAAATTTCTAAAATCATTAAAGAAAACTTTCCAAGTTCTAAAATTATATTAAGTGGAAGAATCGTATTATTAAATAAAAAAGAAATAATTGAAGACGGAATTTATTTTGATGAGCTATTAGAGAAAGATATATTAGAAAATTATCTTGGTAAAATAGCAATGAATTATACAAACCTTCCAATAATTAAAGAAAAGCTTAAGTACTATCCAAAATGTAAAAATATTTTAGTAAAAGAAGGCTGTTCATTTAAATGTAATTTTTGTAATAATAGTTTTTTTTATAACGAAAGAGTTTCAAAAGATTTTAATAAAATATTAGAAGAATCTAAATATTACATTGAAAATTATGAATTGAATGAAAATGAATTCATGAGATTGGAGGCTGATAATTTATTTGATTCGGAAACTCAATTAAATGAATTTTATAATTTTTTTAAAGACAAAAATATTTCTTTTGGAGCTTCTATTAGATGTGATTTGCTTTCTTACAAAACAATTGATAAGCTCTATTTATCAGGCTTTAAGTACTTATTTTTAGGATTAGAATCAATCTCCAAAGAAATATTAAAAAGTTCAGAAAAAGAATATAATTATTTTGAAGTTTCTAAAATTTTAGAATACGCAATGGAAAAGGGAATTATTATTAATGGAAATTTATTGTTTGGTCTACCATACGAAACAATAGACGAAGCTATTAAAACAGTAATTTGGTACTCCAAACTTAAAATAAATAATTATAGTAAATTTCTACTTGATACAAGTATCTATAACCCTGAAAAAGGCTCAAAATTATATAACCAATTAGATTTAGAAAATCTAGTCTTTATTGGAGAAGAAACTGAAAAAGATTTTAAAGATATAAATATAAGAGAAATAAATTTTAATTTAATTCCGCATTTATATACTATAAAATCTATTAATTACGACACTACTAATTTTTATAAGTTTGCAAAAAAATATTTTGAATTTATCAGAATAGCTCCATTAAGTGCAAAAAAAATCAATTTATCCGAAGAAGAGATGAAAAATAAATTTAGGATTTTTTTGAATAATGAAAATCTTGAAAGTATTATAAGTAAAGAAATTATTAAAAAAAATATAACAGAATTATATGAATTTGAAAAAAAACTTTACAATAACGAAGGTGTTTTAGGATATGGAGAGGAATTTATTAAGAAATATGTTGAAAATAGAAGAAAAAAATAAAACATTAAGAATTGCCTTAGATGAGCTCCCTTCTTCAAAAAAACTTGAATTAGAAGAATATAGCAGATTTTTAGTTTATAATTTATTAATAATAAAAGTTGTGGATAATCCTAAAGTTTGTCAAAAAATTAAATGTGGAAAAGAAAATTTAACTTTATTTTTTAATAAAAAAAATAATCAAATTAATCCTAAAAAATTCTTCGAAAGAATTAAAAATATTGTTGAAAAAAATGAACAGAGTAGTTTTTTTTTATTTTCTATTAAGGGGATTTTTTCAGCAATTAGAGAAAAAGACATCTCCAAAGCTGGTATTACTTATACAGATTCTTTTATAAGTTTTGAAACAATTTTCCCAGGATCAATTTTGTTACATGCTTTAAAAACACATTTTTTCTCTCCAATAAACACATTACAAGATACATTTGGAGATTATTATATTGATAAAGAAGGGATTAATGTATTAACTTTAAAATCAAATAAAAAAAATGCATATTACAAAAATATAATGTTTATTAAGTATACAAATTTTAAAAAGATGATAAAAGATTACGAAAGTGGATATCTTCATTATACATGTAATACATTTTTTAAATATAAAGAAATAAAAAAATACCCACAATTAAATATTACTTCTAGTAGATTAAAATTCTATATTAAAATAAATTATGAAAATAAAAAGGAATTAATAAAAGAATTTTATAATATTGATAGAATTAAAGTTATTAATGAGGTTGGAAAGGGAATAAAACCTTCATATTCAAATATAAAAAATAATAATATAAGACATAATCTGAATAATATGAAAAAATCAAAAGTGAAAGAACTTAAACTTTCTTATTTTGATTATTATCCTAATAAAGAAATATGTAAAAATCTGGAAGAACAAATAAAAGGAAAAATATTATTAAAGAAATGTAATTATTTTCAACCAGAAAATATGAAAAAAAATGAATTAGAACTGATTATTATACCAAACTATGGTAGTGACGATTTTTCTTTTTTTTACCTAGAAGGAATTAGAATAATTTTAAATTCAAAAAATCAAAGAAAAAGAAAGAAATATTTAGAATTATTATTAGAATTTGATAAAACACACAATAAAAGCTTACTTAAAAAAATGGACTTGTTAGTATTATCAGAAGGTTATGTCCCACTATTTGATTTAAAAAACTTGTTTTTAAAAAAAGAAAATGTTAAATTTAATATGGAATGGTAAAAGTCAATTTGAGAATCTAGCCTATAAGGGTAAACTAAAAAAATTTAATAGATTATACCTATTTTTGTGAAGAGTATTTAAAAAGATATAAACTAGATTTAAATGATATCAAGGAATTTGAATTTATATATGAAGGAA
>CAZFBB010000180.1:0-5280 GCA_964517235.1 uncultured Fusobacteriaceae bacterium | reverse complement strand
GTATATTTATGAAGAAATATTTTTTAGAAAGATTTTGTTTGGAAAGTTGTCTAAAAAGTTTAATATAAAGTTTTCTTTAGTAATAAACAGTATAGTTTGGACTATTTATCGGTTGATAATTATAAATGTCGAAATAAATCAAATTTTATATATAATTTTTGAAGGGGTATTTTTAAGTTTAATATTAAATTTAATATACATTAAATACAATTCTCTAAACTATTTAATATTAACTAGATTTATAATAATAAATATTCCTATTTCTTTATATATATATTATTCCAATTATGTAATTATAACGAAAGTGATAATTCTAATTATTGTATTCCGAATGCTATATAAAAATTTAAACAAACAATATGTACATGAACAAAAATAAATCCTTAAAAAAAGCCTTTGATTGTTAAATAAGATTTTTTGTATATTTTATATGTAATTAAAAAAACTTTATTAATATTAAGATACAAATGTATATAAACAAAAATAAGAGTTTACTTTAAAAGGTTAGCTGTACTTTAGATAAATCAAATTTAATATAAAAAGAGGTTTTATTGAACTTGTTGAAAAAGTCCTATTTTTTAAATTTCAAAAAAACTAATCCAAAGATTTTATTTGCTTCTAGCCTAGATAGAATTTTTAAAAATTGAAATTTTTTAGTGAATGTAGTGATTACATAATCTTATTTTTTATATGAGTATTTGATTTTTAATAAATAATAAAGAGTTTATATTACATAGATTCAGTTTTGTTTCTAAGACTTTGTATTATTGATGCTTTTTGAAAACTTTTGTTTATCTTTAACTTTTGGCTTAGTATTATATACAAAAAAAAATATGTATATAGACAAAAATATTAAAGGTAAAAAACTTTATATTTATGACATTATTAATAAATTATTTTTTAAATTGGTATATAAACAAGGAATAAAAACTTATTATTACTAATAAACAAATGTATATAGACAAAAATATTAAAGGTAAAAAACTTTATATTTATGGCATTATTAATAAATTATTTTTAAATTAGTATATAAACAAGGAATAAACACTTATTATTACTAATAAACAAATGTATATAGACAAAAATAAAAAATATAAACTTATTTTAAACATTTATCATAGATTAGTGAAATTTATAGATTTGCTTTTTTAATTTAACAATAGATAAATATATTCAATTAGTAATGATATAATTTAAAATATCATATATCACGAAGATTATAGGGGGAGAGATATATAAATATCTAGACTCTTGTTAACTTTCTATAATTAAAAGTATTTATTTAGTTTATAAAAGAAAAAATACCTATTCGCTAAATTTGCATAGTAGATTTTTGTTAAAATATTAAATATAAACAGAACAGGACTTAAACTTAGAGCTTGGTAATCATAGCAATATTGAGTTAATAAATTCATTAAAAACCCTTTACGTAGATTTAGTGGGAGATTGATAATGTTAAGTTTAATGAGAGAAAATTTTGATAAAGAATTATTTTTGTTTATATACATATAAAGTAATAAAAATAAAAAAGCCTTTTGAATAGAAGAAAATGAAAAAATATTTTTGTTCATATACATAATTGTCTACTTGAAAAAAATATTAAAAAGAGCTATAGTATATATATTTAGCTAATACATTGGAGGCTTATCATGTTTGAAGGCTTAGAAAAATTAAAAGATAAATTATATAGAGGTATAGTACCCTTTTATCTCATGAAAAAGAATAGAAAAGTAATTTATATATCAAGTTCAAATAAAAATATAAATGATTACTTTTATTCTATAGAAGAATTTTCAAAAGTTCCTAAAATAAAAATTGAAAATTATGATTATAGTCCAGAGGAATTTCGTGGAAAAAATTATAGTTTACTAAATTTTTTGCAAAAAGAGAAGAAGGGAATAATCTTTTTATCAATAGATGCTCTTTGGAGAGATTATTTTGTGAAAGGTAAAAGTATCTTATTTTCGATAAATAAAGATTATAGTATAGAAGAAATAAGAGCTTTTCTTGTAAAAAATGGATACATTGAAAATTATTTAATAGAAAAAAAAGGTGAATACAGTTTAAGAGGAGATATCTTAGATATTTATCCCCATACGGAAAAAACACCTATTAGAATAGAATTTTTTGATAGAGAAATAGAAGATATTCGTAGATTTGACGTAGATAGTCAGAAATCTATAGAGAAAATAAAAGAAATAGAAGTATTTAGTAATAATTCAGCAGAAGATACCTATGATTTTTTTGAATTTCTCAACTTATTAAAAGTAAAAGATTTTGAAGTATATATGGAGAATATAGAAATACTTGATTATAAGTTTGAAGAATATTTGTTAAATTATAGAGATAATGAGAAAATACTTAGAAAAAAATACAATGAAATAAAAAATATATCTGAAAAAATAGAAATAAATAGATTTCAACCAGAAGAGGTAGATAAATTTCAAGATATTAACCATATAAAAGCATTAAGTAAAAGTGCTGAAATTATATTGTATACAGAAGAAAAGAGAAGATATGGTGAGTTGTTTGAAAAATATCCAATAATTATAGAGAGAATTCCTCATTATGAAGGATTTAAACTGGGTAAAAAGATAATTCTTACTGATAGAGAACTAAAAGGAATAAGAGTAAAAAGAGTAGAAGGTAGAAGAGACAGCCTTAAACTTACAAATATAAATCAAATTAGACGTGGTGACTATGTTATTCATGAAAATTATGGTGTAGGTTTATTTTTAGGTATAGAGATAATTAATGAATTAGATTATATAGCTATAAAATATGCAGATGAAGACAAACTTTATGTTCCTATTGATGGTATAAATAGGATAGAAAAATATATATATGAACCTGGAACAATACCTGAAATATACAAATTAGGTAGAAAAGGTTTTAAGAGAAAAAGAGAAAAATTAAAAAAAGATATAGAAAAATTTGCTAGGGAATTAATAGAAATTCAAGCAAAACGTGAAAGTATTAGTGGCTTTAAATATTCACCAGATACAGTGTGGCAGGAGGAATTTGAAGAAGGTTTTCCATATAATGAAACTAGAGACCAAATAAAAGCAATAAGAGATGTAAAAATTGATATGGAGAGTTTTAAACCTATGGATAGGATAGTATGCGGAGATGTAGGTTATGGAAAAACAGAAGTGGCATTAAGAGCCGCGTTTAAAGCTTGTATGGATGGAAAACAAGTAGCATTGCTTGCTCCAACGACAGTTTTGTCAAATCAGCATTATGAAAGATTTAAAGAAAGATTTAAAAACTTTCCATTAGAGATAAAATTAATATCAAGATTAGAGGGAACAAAAAAGCAAAGAAAAATAATTGAAGGATTAAAATTTGGGAGTATAGACCTTGTGATAGGAACTCATAGATTGTTGTCAGATGATATAAAATTTAAAGACTTAGGTCTTGTTATTATAGATGAAGAACAAAAATTTGGAGTAAAAGCCAAGGAAAAACTAAAAAAACTCAGATTAAATGTGGACATGCTTACATTAACAGCTACTCCTATACCAAGAACTCTCAATCTAGCTTTATTGGGAATTAGAGATATAAGTATAATAGAAACACCTCCACAAAATAGAGTACCTGTAGAAACAATATTTTTACAAGATGATAAAAATAGGATAAAAGAGGCTATTTTAAAGGAGATAAGTAGAGAAGGTCAGGTATTTTACTTATATAATTCGATTAAAACTATGGAATATAAACTAAGTTTGTTAAGAGAAATTTTACCTAAATCAATAAGGGTAGATTATATCCATGGCCGTATGGCTAGTGGGGAGATAAAAAGAAAGATTAATGCCTTTGAAAATGGTGACTTTGATCTTTTACTTACTACTACAATTATAGAAAATGGTATAGATATTGAAAATGCTAATTCAATTATAATTGAAGGAATAAACAGACTTGGTTTAGCACAAATATATCAACTTAGGGGTAGAGTAGGTAGAGGTGGAAAAAAAGCTTATTGCTATTTATTAGTAAATGAAGATAAAAAATTAAGTAAAAAAAGTGAGATGAGAAAAGAGTCATTAATACAACTAGGTGATTTTGGTGCAGGTTTTCAGCTTAGTCTTGAGGATATGAAAATACGTGGAGCGGGAGAATTGTTAGGTGAGAAACAACATGGTGCCATAGAAACATTTGGATATGACTTGTATCTAAAGATGTTAGATGAAGAAATGAAAAAACAAAAAGACATATCCATAAAAGAAGATATTATGTTATTTGATGTAGATATAAAAGGATATATACCAGATAATTACATAAAAGAGGAAGAAAAGATAGTAATATATAAGAGATTAATACATACTGAATCTTTAAATGAGTTAAGAGAACTAATAAAAGAAATAAGAGACAGATTTGGAAAGGAGCCAAAAGAAGTAAAAGATTTATTAGAATTTAATAGATTAAAATTGATAGCAAAAACAATAGGTATAAAAGAGGTAAGGAAAAGAGATGATGGCTTTATATTAAGAATAAATGAAAATGTATTTGAAATAGATAAACTGAATGTGTTAATATTAGATAATAAAATAAAATACTTAAGTAAGGAAAAAGCTTTATTTTATAAGGGAAATATTGAAGAATTGTTACTTGAGTTCTATAAGGAGGAAGAATGAAAAAGAAATTATTAGCATTAGCTATAGTAAGTTTAGTTTTTGTTACAACAGCGTGTTCAAATGTAGCAGCAGAAGAGAAAGCAGATAAAATTAGTGTAACTGAGGCGGAGATAGATTATGAATTTTCTTTAGTACCTGATGAGTATAAATCATATTATCAAGAGGATCAACTAAAAAAAGAAATAGAAACAAAATTAGTAGAACAAAAAGTATTGAAAGCTGAAGCTATAGCTCTTAAGTACAATCAAGAAGAAAAATATCAAATAGAATTGGAAAAAACAAAAGCTAATTTATTAGCTTCGAGATTAATAGAAGATAAGATTATGAATGTAGTAAAAATAAGTGACGAAGATGTAAAAAAATTCTATGATGAAAATATAGATAAATTTATGCAGGGAGAAAGGGTAAAAGCAAGGCATATATTAATTAATACTAGAGAGATTTCTGAAGAAGATAAAGCAAAGGCAAAAGTTAAAGCTAACGAAGTGTTAAAAAGAGCTTTAGCAGGAGAAGACTTTGCTAAACTTGCAGTTGAAACCAGCGAAGGACCAACTGGACCAACTGGTGGAGACCTTGGATGGTTTGAAAAGGGAAGAATGGTAAAACCATTTGAAGATGCAGCTTTTGGAGGAGAAGTTGGAAAAGT
>CAZFBB010000179.1:0-5286 GCA_964517235.1 uncultured Fusobacteriaceae bacterium | reverse complement strand
AAAGTAAGCTACTATGGGTTTGATTCATTATTAATTCAAATAAGACTTAGAATAAAAAGTTTTAGAAGAAATCCAAGATAGATACTTAAATAGTTGTAATTAATATGAAAAATATAGTAATACAGATATTAAATGAGTATGCTTTCGCTTTAAGGAGAAAAAAATGAGTGTATTTGATAACTTGATAGAGAAAAATGAATTTCCAATTGTATTTATAGGAGCAGGAATTCCAAAACGATATTTAGAAAATTATCCAAGTTGGCATGAATTGTTGGAAATGTTATGGGGAAAAATTGAAGAAAGAAATTTTTATTCTTATTTAAATGAATTGAGGAATGAAATTAAAGAAAAACATGAAGAACAAATAGAAGAAGATGAACTAGATTTTATAGTAAATGTTGAAGTAGCGAGTAAAATTGAGAAAAAAATAAATTATGATTATAACAAAGAGAAAATAACTATAGAAGGAATAACTCCAAAAGAGGTATATGAAGGAAAACTATCTCCTTTTAAATCATTGATAAGCAACAACTTTTCGGATTATAAATTAAAAGAAGGAATAGAGAATGAATATGAAGAATTTAAGAAAATGCTAATTAAAACTCAAATAATACTAACAACGAATTATGACAAATTGATTGAAAATTCTTATAATAGTTCGAGTAGATATCAAATTGATAGTTACATTGGTCAAAGAGGTTTGTTTCAAAAATCATTAGGGTATTCAGAGCTTTATAAGATTCATGGATGCTATAGTGATTCAGAGTCTATAGTTATAAATAAAGAAGACTATGACAAATTTGATAGTAATTCAGTGTTGATAAGTGCGAAAGTTATTTCATCATTACTTCATTCTCCTATAATTTTTTTAGGTTATTCCTTGACAGATAGAAATGTAAGAAAAATTATTCGAGATTTTACAAGTTCATTAAATGAAAAAGAAAAGCTAGAGTTAGAAAATAGACTTATAGTCGTACAATGGGAAAAGGGAGAAAAGGAACTTAAGGAAGAAGTCTTTACTGATAAAGATTTAGGTTGTCGTTTAACATCTATTAAAACTGATAATTATAATGCAGTTTATAAAAAAATTCAAGAAGTTAATCAAGGTGTGACCCCATCAGAAATTAGAAGATATCAACATGTGATAAAGGAATTGATTGTAGACAGAGGGAAACAAGGAACTTTAGATACATTTCTTGTACAAGCTAGTGATCTTGATAATTTTGAGGAATTAAGTCAAAATAGTAATTTAGTAGTAGCTCTTGGAGATAAACAAATTATATTGAAAATGCCGACCATTTTAGACTACTTGATAAATTATATTGAAGAAAAAACCAATGAAAATATAGAGGTGAATTTAGAGTTTATAGCAAGAGAACAACCAAAAAGTATATTACCTATGATAAATATATTAACAGAAGAAAATATAAATTGTAGTAAGTTAACAGAGAAGAAAAAAAATAGACTTAAGAAGAGGTATGAAGAATTTAAAGATATTGAAAATCAGAAAAAGAATATCCCTAATAAGGATGTATTTAAAGATTTAAATGAGATATTGGAAAGTAATTTTTCAATAGATAAAAAATATGGATTAATTTCTTATAACTTAGAAAAATTTGATTTAGATTTAATAAAAGATTTTATTTTAAAGGAATTAGAAATTTTAAAAGGTAAAAAAGATTTCGTTATAAAAACCTCATTAAGAAGGTTAATTTTGATGTATGATTTATATAAAAATATGGTAACAGTTATTTGAACAAACAGAATATAAGTAGTAAAAAATTTTTAAGAATAGTTAGTTTAATTGATAGAAGCAAGGCTAATAGATTACTATACACATTTTAGTTAGGTCAAATAAGAAGGGGAAAGATAATTGCAAATTATTTTTAGTGTTTAAGGTGAAAATAATTATTAATATAAGTCAAACAAGTTAAATTATGGAGGTATAATGGAAAGCAATATGAAACTTTGGAGATATATGAGCCTATCAAAATTATTAATGATTTTTGAAGAAAAAGCACTATATTTCCCAAATGCAGATAGCTTTGAAGATAAGTTTGAAGGGAGTTATCCTGTAAAAGTTATGGAGGATATTAAAAAAAATATAAAGCAAGCTTTAGGGGATGAAGACCCTGGTAAGGGTTATGAGAATTTAAAGAAATTGATTGTATCCATAAAAAGAAATACTTATATTAGTTGTTGGAATAAATCAGAGCATGAATCTGATGCAATGTGGAAGATATATTCTGAAAATTCTAAGGAAACAGTAGCAATTCAAACTAGTTATGAAAAGATAATGGAATCAATTGAAAAGCCATATAAAAATAAAATAACAGGAGAATATGTTAAGTATATAGACTATCCCCAAGAAAATAATATGACAGACTATTTATATAGTCAATTTTTGTATAAGCGTAAGAGTTTTTCTCATGAAAATGAGTTTAGGTTCATATATAAAGATCCTAAAATTGAAATAGATAAGAATGGGGTAGGTAAGCTTAACTTTGAAAGCTTTGAGATAGGAAAAAATATAAATGTTAACTTAAATACTTTAATAGAGTCTATCTATATATCACCTTTAGCACCAGATTGGTTTCATAGTTTAATTAATAAAATAGTTAAGAGGCATTCATTAGAAATTGAAATTAAAAAATCAACTTTACATGACAACCCTTTTGATTAACCTATTTTTCAATCTTATTTGAAGAATTAGATATTATACTTTTTAGAAAAATATGTATTGGAGAAAGTAAAATTATCTAAAATAATGGAAACTAATTTAAGAAAAGTTTTATCTAGAGAGAGCCTTTTTAGGTTCTTTTTTCTTTGACTTTTATTTTTAAATTTTCCTAAATATAGAATAACAGGTAGGTTAAGTGTATTATAGAAAAGGATAGAATTGTAAAGTTCTTTAATGGTAAAGAGGTATTATTATCATTAAGAAATTAATGTATAATTATTATTAAGTTTAATAAATGTAGGAGAATATTATGGATATAGATATGGAGATAGTTATAAGTTTATTAACTTTTATAGGGATTGTAACAATTGCATACAATACAAACAAGCTAAATAAAACAACAAAATACATTGAAAGAATAACTTTTGAATGGATTAATTGGATAAAAGAACTTAGAGAAGATATATCTGAAGTTGTAACATTTTTAGATTCATTAATTTAGGAAATAAATAAAAAAGAGGGGTTAGAGAAATTACTAGAAGATATAACGAGAGATGATATATATAGGATATACGCACTCCAGTGTTATGAAAGGTGCTTTAGATATGGATAGATTTGAAAATTTTGAGAATTTCATTCATAATAGTATTGATTCTAAATTATCGACAAAGGTTTATCACACAATATTAAAATTAAATCCTGATAACCAAACAGATATATCAATAGAAATGTGCTTAAATGATATTCTAAATCATTTATCCCAATCTACCTTAAGTACTGACTTCCTTAAATGTCAATAGTTAACTATATAATTTTCTAAATCAGTAAGTTTTTGGTGGTAACTAGAATGAAAAATTTAAAAAAAATCAGCAGTATTAACTTTGCTTTCAAAACTGGAAACTTCATTTTTAAAATTTTTAATTAAATTCTTTATTTCAGTTTTAGTAACCTTCAATTTTTCCATTAAATATACGATTAGAGCAAAATAGTCAAAAATTGAATTGAAATCAATATTATTTACCCTGCTTTCTTGTCTTATCATATTCCCTATCACGTTATCAATATTAGAATTTTTAAATCTTGTATCAAAAATAATATTATTGTGAGCTATAGCATTTCTTAAATCTTTTAATGTATATATCATTTTTTCAGCAACTAGACCATCAGTATCCATAGGTTGATATAAGTTTAAAGAAAGGGATATTTTTTTTTAAATTGTAAGGTCTAATGAACTAGCGAATGAACCTAAGTCTCCCATTGAAATTATTTCAAAAACAACCCAAATAGGAAGATTTCTATCTGAATGATAGAAATGAGTTATAATATTATTTTGCCTTCCATACTCTCTTTCTATATTAGAGTAAAAACGATTTTTAGTATTCAACATTTTTTTAAATTCTTTTTTATAATTATTTGAATTAACTTGATGACGTTTATAGTAACTTAAAGCTTTTTTACAATTCTCTTCAAAGCTATCTACGTTTGTATATCTGATAACCTCTTCTAATATATAGTTTTTTATTGCTGTTTCAATTAACATTATAGGAGGGTAAAGAATTTCTTTACTTTTTAGTTGACCCTAGAAGTCTGTATCAGTAGTCTTTATACTCTTATATCCCTCTAGCTGCTCTTTAAATAGCTGTGTGTTGATATAAGGTTCTTTAAGGAACACTAATTCTATTCTATTATCCATTAAAGTGAAGTATTCTTTTACCCCTTCTATAAAAGTATTAAAATTATCGAAGGTTAAATTGAATATAGAAAGTTTTGGTTTTGTTTGTAGTAAAGTGGGTATACAAAAAATTAAAACCCGAATAGTGTAGGTCAAGAGTTTTCTTTCTGGCTAGCTCTTGGACTGCACTATTAAGGTTTTAATTAATCTTGGGTAGTTTCTCAGGGATGTATTCTATTAAGTTATTCAATGGACAATTTAGATAGTTACATAATTTAAAAAGAGTTTCTAATTTTAAGGATTCAAGATTTTTTTCATTAACTAATTTTGCAATGGTATTCTTACTAATTCCTGTTTCTCTTGAAAGTTCTGCGACACTTTTAATTTTTCTATCTAACATTACATATTGAAGTTTGATTTTAACCATTTTGCCCTCCTTATACTATAAAGTAATTAATTATACCATATTTTTTATGCGTTATAAAACATCTTTAGGTTACAAATGTTATCTCTTGTTCTGTAACCAAAGCTCTATCAAAAGTTGCCATTTACATGTTACTCCCTTTATTTTATGACATAAATGACAAAGAATTAAAACCTAAATAGTGTGAGTCAAGAGGTTTCTTGCTCGCCAACTAGGACTCTTGGATTTTAGCATTGAGGCTTTAATTAATCTTGGGTAGTTTCTCAGGGGTGTATTCTATTAAGTCGCTCAATGGACAATTTAGATAGTTACATAATTTAAAAAGAGTTTCTAACTTTAAGGATTCAAGATTTTTTTCATTAACTAATTTTGCAATAGTATTCTTATTAATTCCTGTTTCTCTTGAAAGTTCTGCAACACTTTTAATTTTTCTGTCTAACATTACATATTGAAGCTTGATTTTAACCATTTTGCCCTCCTTATACTATAAAGTAATTAATTATACCATAT
>CAZFBB010000178.1:0-5324 GCA_964517235.1 uncultured Fusobacteriaceae bacterium | reverse complement strand
CAACGGCTTTCATCCCACCCTTGAAAGAGTGGGCTTTTCACCGAATTTTTGTAAAAAATGAAATTTCTCTATAATAACCGTAAGTATTTAACATTTTAATAAATTTATAAATCAATGTTATATCTGTATATAAATTATGTTTTTAAATTTCTTTTCCAACTACATTTTTAATAAAATTCACATTCTCATCATTAGAAACTCCAATTTTACCTAAAAGATAATTGATTTCCATTTAACAACTCCTTTCAAAAATTTACATATTTAAAAAAACTTCCTCTAATTTAAGCATATTGTCAAAATGAAATATTGACAAAAATTATAAATAAAAAAAAGTATATTTAGATTTAAAAGAGTCAATTAAGACGTTTTATAATAAAAAAATTGAAATTTCGCTTTGTTTTTGACAGATTTCTGAAAAATAAAACTTTTTACTATCAAAAATATTCAAACCTTTATGTTATGTGTAAAAAAATTACACTTTAATTAAAAATTGTGGTATACTTATAAAAAACAATAAGGTAGGAGGTCAAAATGTTAGAAAAAGTAACTATAGCAAATTTTGGTCCAATAAAAGAAGAAATAACTTTTTCAATGATAAAAGGTAAAACAGAACAATTTCCTCAAAATATTGTTCCAAATTCTAATTTATTAAAAACAGCCCTGATATATGGAGCAAATAATTCTGGTAAATCAGGATTTATTTCAGCTTTTAAAATGTTGAAAGAATTATTTCTTGAAGGGAAATCTGTATACGGCAAAGGGTATCTGCCAAATCTAATTACTAATGATGCTATATCAGTCTTTGAATTTGAATTTAAATTAAAGAATAAGAAAATAAACTATCTTCTTAGTATTGATTTTCCTAGAAAATTAATATCAGATGAATATCTAAGTGTTGATGAAAAAATAATTTTACATAGAGAAGGAAATAAAGCTATTAGAGACATTGATTTAAAGAATATTACTGAAAAAATTAAAAATGATAAAAATTTGGTTGTAGATAAATTATTTATTGATAAATTGTTTAATGAGGATTTTTCAAAAAATGGATTAGAAATAGATAAAAGTATTTCTTATTTATCTTACCATTATAATAAAATAGGTGATAATGAAATTATTAATACTTTATATAAATATGTTGAAAATATCTTTTTCTTAGATCAACAAAGAAGAAATGAAATCGATTCTTTTTATGGACGATTTGATGATTCTTTAATCAACTATGTAGAAGAAAATACTAAGCAAATAAACTGTTTACTAAAAAACTTTGGTTTTAACTTTGAAATAGAAGTAAAAGAAAATGAAAATTCAATTGAAAAAGGAAAAAATATTCACATTCTAAAAGAGGAATTATCTCATCTTTCTAATTCACCGAGAATTGAAATTACAGAATCATTTGGAACAGTTGTATTTTTAAAATTATTAATATCAGCATTGGCTCAAAAGGAAAAATCTTTCTTAATGATTATTGATGAGATTGAGAGGGGATTACATGCTTCATTAATTGCTAATTTTATAAAATTTATAAACAGAGAATTACCAAATGTACAATTGATATTACCAACTCATATGACTGATTTATTAAATACAGATTTGGATATAAGAAAAGACCAAATATATATAACAGAAATTAAAAATGGTAATTTTTCTATAAAAAGAAATTTTAATAAGAGGCATATTAGGGAAACTATGAATTTCCAAAAACTACTAAAAAGTAATGCAGTAGGAGGGATTCCTAATATAAGTATAGATAGAGAAGAGAAGTGTTAAAATGATTAGCCCCAAATTCCTTATACTTGTAGAAGGAGAAAATGACGTAAATGATTTATTTAAAATAATAGAAATTCATTTAGAAGATATTGTAGGGTCTAAAAAGGTGAATATAGTCAAAGACAAAAGAAGAAATACGATTATAATAAAATCAGAATTGGATGAAATAACCATATATGTAAAAAACTCTATATCTCAAAATTTACCGGAACATATAGAGTTATTAAGGGATAATTCTATTGAAAAAGTTTATGAAATAAAAGACCATATTACAGCAGTTTATTCAATTTATGATTTGGATCATAAAAGTAAAAGTCCTAGTCACCACAAAGAATATTTTCAGTTGATAGATAATGGAGATAATTATTATCCCATATTAAGTTATTCAGGTTTTGAAGCTCATTATATTCAAGATGTACAGAAAATAATGAGAACTGATATTGAAAAATTAAAAGCAGAAGAAAGACTTGATAATATAAATGAGCTTTTAGAAAATTTTGATATTAATGAAAGTTGTATTAAACTAAAGATGAAGGAAGATATATCTGCTCAAGTAAAAAAATTTGTTAAGCAGTTAAGGAGAAGTAATTTTTATAAAGAATATGCTAAAAATACTAATAAAATTTATTCAGAAAATTTAGAATATATCTACAATTATTTTGGAGAAAAAGACTACATGTATTTTTTAGAAAATCAAGATAAAGTGTATAATAAAGCATTTTTAGACAATAAAATTATATTAGCCTCTTTTATAAACTGTGTAGTAGAAGATATACACGCATGGATTAATAATGAAGAGGAAGAAGAATAGAAAAAGAGGGACTCACACAATATCCCTCTTTTAAAGTTTAATTTTCTCTTTTATGTACATGTGGCTTCTCTGGGTATAATGATAAATTCAACTCGTATTTTTTATTTACTAGATTGTAAAATTTTATATCAACTCCAGTCAGACCATTATAAAAATAATCTTCAAGCCATTCTATACTTTTACCTGTATCTACTGAAATTTTTTTCATAGTTAAGCAAGATTCAGATATCTTTCTTTCTAGCTCCTCCACATCATATTGAGAGGCGGAGCTGATGAAGTTCTTACCAAGATTATATTCCAACTTTAAAAAATAACCATGAATTAATTGATAATTACTCTCAAAAAGAGTATTTTTTAAGTAGATAGCTAAACATAGTTTAACTATATCCTTTTTAGAACTTAGGAGTCATATGATTCCCACTTTTCACTTTACAATAATAATCAAAATTAGTCATCCAAGTATTTTTCTCGATAAAGAGCCACTGTTATTGAAGACCCTTCTTTCTTTTCAAGTAATTCAACAAAATTTATAGATTCTTCTTTACCAATAATTCCTTTATCTGTCATTTCTTTTATTATTTTCAATGTAGGTTTTACTATTATTAAATTCTTATCAACAAATTTCCCTATATCATTAAAATTACTGCTTCCTACTATATTGCTTGATGAAAGACTTAATGCTATACAAGCAGCTTCGACTTTTCCTAGCTTATGAGTTATATTGAAACTTTCATTCTTATATTCACCTCTTATTAATTGGGTATAGATTAACTGAGCGTCTTCATTCCCATCCATATTTAACAATTCAAACATTTTCTCTATTTGAGCTATTATAAAGATGCTATCTTTTCTTCTGGGATCTTGTTTTCCGGGTTTTTTTGTTGCCATTTTAAGATTTCATCTTTTACTTGAGTTGGAACTGCAAGAGTATATTCGTTTTGATATTCTTTCATAACTTAGTCAAACTCTCTAAAAATTCCATCCAAGTACGATTTGTTCCTATACTAGGAACCCAAAAATTTTCTACATCAAATATAGGATATTTATTTGTTTTGGAATATTCAATATAACTTTTGATTATAAAATTTGTTTTATCAGCACAACAACAATTCCCTTCTTTTTTGACTATAATTTTTCTAATGTGAGATTGATAAAAATAATAATTTAGATAAATTGACATAATCCTATAGTCACAATTTTCTATTGTATTTTCTAGGCATATTTCTATAATGTCCTCTAACTTATTCAAGACCATTAAGTAAATGGGGTGGTGAAGGAGAAAATATGGGTCATATTATTCTCAATATCAAAATGCAATCACCTAGTAAAAATTATAGTCGTGCTGGAATTCTAAGTGGAATATCAAATTTCTTGGAATTTCAAAAACCAGACTATGAAACTCAAGTTGTTTTATATAAAAGAAACGGTTATCCTAAAGTATATGTTGACTTTGATGGGGAAATAATACTCAGTGATTGCAAACCCAATTATGTATATACATTAGAACGATATTAAAAACTAAGAATGGTATAGGAGTTAGTATGACTTTTACAGAATACTTAAGGTATATAAATTTGAAGGATAAGAGTATTAAAAGGTATATAAAGGTTAT
Organism: uncultured Fusobacteriaceae bacterium; assembly: GCA_964517235.1. Lineage (GTDB taxonomy): Bacteria > Fusobacteriota > Fusobacteriia > Fusobacteriales > Fusobacteriaceae > CAZFBB01. Next base: position 1,131 of record CAZFBB010000178.1, on the reverse strand, counting down.
TGATTCTTTCTTTTCTATATTAAATAAGGAGAATGTAGAAGAGGTGAGAGTAGAAGATATACGAAGCTATATTGAGAACTTGAAAGAGATTAATAAAGCTAGGACTATCAATCAAAAGCTAGCTATACTTAGACAATATATAATCTATAGCTCTATTAAGACTCAAGATAACTATGGAGAGTATGTGGTTAATTTGAAAAATCGTAGGAATATATTTACTGGAGAAAGAAACAACCATTTGTTACTACTCTATTCGTCTATTAGAGATATACCATACAAAGAAGAACTCTTTTTAGATAATCTATTTACCAATGGAGATATAGAAGCAATTAAGAAAATGACAAGGCAAAAAAAAGATAAGAGAGCAGAAGCTTTATTCGAGTTACTACATAAAACAGGAATGCGTATATCAGAAGCACTTAGGTGTGGAGTAGAAGAGCTAGACAAAGAATATTTTTTAGTATTAGGTAAAAGAGATAGAGAAAGAAAAGTTCCTATACCACAATCGGTAAGGAAGAAAATAAAGGAGTATATAAATAAGAAGAGAGTAGAAGAAAAGTATATCTTTACTGGTAGACAAGGAAGAATAACTACCAGAACTGCACTGAATATAACAAAGAAATACTGTCATTTGGCAGGTATAGATTCTAAAAAAGCCTTTAACCATAATTTTAGACATAACTTCATACTAAATATGCTCAAGAAAGGTTATAGTGAGTCGCAAATAAATAGAATTACAGGTCACTCTATGAGAACAATAAGAGAATATACTAGAAAAAATATAAAAGATGTAAGTAAAGATATGGATGAGATGTAAAGTAACTTTTAAGAAGAAATGTTTAAAAAATGTTTCTTCTTTTTTAGTGTCAACCTCCATTAGTTGACAAATTCTAAAAGTGTCAATCAATGAAGGTTGACAGAAAAGAGTGAGATTATGGAAAAGGTAAAATTAATCGATGAAGTCTATGAATATTTTGAAGAATTGAAAGTTGTAATTGACGAGAGTTTTTCAGGCTCAAATTCTCTTAGGTATTTTATCAATTCAATAAGGCTGTAAATACCAATAACATTGACTTTCTATACCTTAATGTCAGTTTCCTGCAAGGAATATATATTTTCGGAAACTCACGC
>CAZFBB010000177.1:0-5356 GCA_964517235.1 uncultured Fusobacteriaceae bacterium | reverse complement strand
AATACCAGTAAAAGAGAAATTATTTAAGAGGTTGCGTCAGCAACATTTGTTCTTTATATTAAATTTATTTTTACCCTTTTTTTCACTTTTGTAAAGGGCTTTATGACAATATTTATATAGTTTTGACCATGTATCATTAGTTTTATTAACTGTGGCTCCAATATTAACAGTACAAGTAATATTAAAGATAATGGAATAATGAATTGAATTTTTGATTAAATACGCATAGGATAAATATGAGGAGGGATAGTATGGATTATAATTTTAGAATTAATCAAAAGAAAGGTTTGAAATCTTTAGCAACTAGAATAGTTGTTGATAAAATAAATATGAGAGAAGAGATTGAAGGTGCATATAAAAAAATTTTGGCTTATATGGGAAGAAAAGATATATACCCCAAAGGAGCGCCATATATAATTTATAATTTTGAAGATACACACATAGTTGATTTGACCGTAGGATTTCCCATTGGAAAAACTATTATTACTTCTGGAGATCTTTTTCTAGATGATGGAGTAACAGGAAAGGTATTTGCATGTACTCATACAGGGTCTTACAAGGAAGTACAAGATGGATTTAGAAAGTTAAGGGTAGAAGGTGAAAAAAAAGGATTAAATTACTTTGAAAAAAAATATGAAATACATCAGAACGAATTAAATAGTAATCAAGAGTTTGATTTAATCACAGAAATTGGTTACTTTTTTGATAAATAATTGCTTGAGTATAATTGCAGTAATATAATAAAAGTGTAAGGGAATTGCAAGGAATTGGTTTGTTAAAGAACTATTTGTTTCAGTAGAGGAGGGAATATGAAAGTTAATAGCATATCATTTAAAATACAGTCAGTTATAGCTTTATTAGGGGCAATAATAGTAATAATTAGTCTAAGTTTGATGGTGATGTCTAAAAACATAACAAATAGTCTAAATGATGTATCAAAAGGTGATATTAGAAATGCAATTGATTTATTACAACTTTTAGATGAAATAGGAGATATGTATGGTGATCAATTAGATTATTTAGGTGGAGATGAAAGTGAAGTAGAACAATTTAAAGTAAATGTTGAACAATTTAAAATGTCTTTGGAAAGATTAAAGAAAAATATGAAATCTAAAGAAGATTTGAATAAATTGGAGGAAATAGAAGTACTGCTTGATAAGTGGATTAAAGAAGTAAGTGAGATAATGAGTATTTATAATCCAGTAAATGAAAGAAAAGCAAAAATACTTGGAGAAGATATTGATACTGTAGGAGTAAAGTTAGAAGGAATAATAGAAGAAATAAGAAGTTCTAATTTAATAAATGATTTGAATGAAACGGGAAATGGTAATCTATTAGGTGCAATTAATTATGCAGAACTTGTTAATGTAATAGGAGATCTATTAGGTGATGTAAAAGCATATATGAATGCTGAAGATGAAGCGTTGGAAAGTATAGAAGGAAGTAAAAAATCATTTTTAATAGCACTGGAAAGGCTTAGAAAACTAGGAAATAACTCTGATGAAGTTAAAGGCCTAATTAATATAGAAAAACTATTTAATGAAATAATAGATATTAAAGGAGAAATAGTAGCTTTATATAATCCTAAAAATAAAGAAGAAGCATATAAAATTAGTAAAAAAATAAAAATAGAATATAAGGATAAGATAGAGGATATAGCCGACGAACTTGCTTCTGGAGAAGAAAGTGAAGCAAATGAAAAATTGAATGTAATAATATCTAGAATGAAAACTTTGGCGAGTATATTAATGTTTGTGAGTATCTTAGTAATATTTGTTTTAATATTTAGTTTTGTAACTATAAATATTTCAGTATTAAAACCAATTAAAAATCTCATAGAAATTGTTAGAGATATAGCAGAAGGAGAAGGAGATTTGACTAAACGTATACCTGATACAAGTAAAGATGAATTGGGTGAATTAGCTAAATATTTTAATAAATTCCTAGATAATTTAAATGATATAATGGCAAATATTAAAAGACTTATGAAACAAACTCTTGCTGAAAGTACAGAAGTGTCAAAAGCAATGGAAAATATAGCAAATGGTGGAAATATGAGAGGTTTTAATGAATTAAATGATGGTATTGATAAGGGAATATTCCAATTGGAAGGATATATCCAAGGAATATTAGATAATATAAGAAATCAAACAGCAAGTACAGAGGAATCTTTAGCAAGTTTGCAAGAAATATCAGCTTCTGCTCAAGAAACAAGTAGAAATAGTACTGAAATCAAAAACAAATCAAATAATGCTGTAGATTTATCAAATATAGGGCTTCAAAAAATACATGAAATAGATAAAGAAATAGGAGTAATAGTAACTAGTGTAGAAGCAACAGATGAACAAATTGGTAAATTAGTAGATTTAAGTGGTAAGATAGGTGGAATAGTAGATGCAATAAATGCTTTATCTGAGCAAACGAATCTTCTTGCACTAAATGCAGCAATAGAAGCAGCAAGAGCTGGTGAAGCAGGTAGAGGATTTAGTGTTGTTGCAGAAGAGATAAGGAAATTGGCTGAAAAAACTAATGATGAAACTAAAAAAATAGAGGATATAATAGTTAATATACAAAAAGAAATTTCAACAGTTAAGATAGCTAATGACAAAGTTAACAAAAATGTTCAATCGGCAAATGAAATTTCTCATGAACTTAGCAATAAACAGAAAGAAATAGCTAATATAGTAGACAGTATAAATACAGATATAAGTGGTATATCAAATGCAATAAAAGAAGAAGAATTAGCTACAAGCGAAATGTCTAAAGCATTTGAAGATATCTCTAATAATTCAACTGATATAGAAGGGAATTCTGCTGAGACAGTAGAAATAGCTGGTAAAATCAAAGATGTGTTAGGAACAAAATTAGAAGCATTGGAAGGATTAGGAAAATTGATAGTAGAAGTTGAAAAAATTGTAGGTAAATTTAAAATAAATGAATAACAATTTCCTTCTATTATAGACAGTGGCTGACTAATAAAGTCAGCCCATTTAAATTTTAAACTTTACTGTTTAAAAACAAATATCCTAAATTAAAAAAATATTTTATAATAATTTTTTAGATTTTTGTTTAGTCTGTCATTTTTTCCCTAATATATTAGAGGGCATAAGTAAATTTAACTTAGATAAACTTTCATATTTGGCAAAAATCAAGTGCATATAAACTAATTTTTCCTTGACTCTTATGAAAAAATTAGAGAAAGTACAAGAACTAAGATAAAGAAAGTAATGATTACATTCATCAAATTTAAAAGTTGCCCTTAAGAAGATTAAAGAGTTAGAATTATTAATGCTCATGTTCTTAACGTAATTTTTTTATGAATGTATGTTAGAGTCCTAAAAAGTCAATGTAGTTATTTCTTTGAAACTATACTAAATTATCCTTTATTTTACTGAGCTAAAGATATTAAAGATATAAATGATTAAATCTCATCAAGTCTGTGTTAAATTTTTAAGTTTTGTCTTTGAAAGTCTATAGAAAAAAACTATTAATATGTTAAATATAGGTATATTTAAAATTCTATCTTTAGTTTAATCATATCTATACATTTAATACCATTTTCCCAAATCTCTTCATCATAGTTATTTTTAAAAAAATTTTTATCTATATGGAAAATTCTAAAGCCACATTTCTGGTATAAAGCTAATTGATTAATACTTGAATTTCCAGTACCAATTAGAAGTTCCTTAGCATTTTTTTCCTTTACACTATCTATAATAAAATTTATAATTTTTTTCGCAAGACCTCGTCCTTGATATTCTGGATGAATGGCAATATTCATTATCTCATAAATATCTTTATCAATTTCTTTGTAGACACATACTCCAACAATAATGTCTGCAACTACATAAATGTATTTATAACTATTTTTTAAGTATTCATCTATTTTTTTTCTGGAAGGGTCAGCGAGTAGAAGTAAATCATAAGGAATATTATTCATTTCCATTTTTTTTATCATTTAAACTCTCCTTATAAGTATTTTATTTCCAAAATAGTTTTGTATTGCAGTGAATATACTAAATCTTTTTTCCATAGATGTAACAATAGCAATTTTTTTACCTTTATTTTCCTCAATAATTTTAATTATATTTTTATTTATACTAGAAAGTTCATTTTCATAATAACTTATAAGAGGGAAATATTTTGTTTCTTTAAGAAGTAATTTCCTTTGTTCATTATATACTTTTGTAAACAAATCATATTTTCCACTATGAGCTTCGGTAATGCTTAGGTCTAAGGCTAGCTTGTACTTAGCTTCTTCAAGTTCTTTTAGAAGTTGTTTTTCTTTTATTAATCTGTTGTCATTACTAAATTCTTTTTCTAATTTTAAAAATTCTTCTTTTTTATCATCTTTTGAAATAATACCACACAGCTGAAATAGATTTTTATAGATATTTTTAATTTTTATAATTTCATTGGCATATTTACTTTTGTAATCTTTTTTGTCACAAATATCATCTGTGCACATTTCTAAAGCTAATAAGTCTCCATTAAAATTATTTAAGTGTTCAAATATCTTATCATAAGTATATTTAGTATGACTTTCATGTAAGTTATTAAAAGTTCCTATTATTAAAAGTTCCGTAAGTGCCATTAAAAAGCCCCCTTTTTTACTATAATCAACACCCTTCTTTACAATAGTTTTAATAATATCCTTTTTATAAATTTAAAAATAAAGATATGTAAGTTTTATTGTTTTTTTCAAAAGTACGACCAGTCTCTTTTAACCCAAATTTTTTATAGAATTCAATTTTTTCTATTCGTCCATTACAATATAAAGAATTTAACCCTAATTTTTTTGAATAGTCTATTAAATATATTAATAATTTACTTCCAATACCTTTATTTTGGTATTCTACTTTTGTTGCAAATTTTCTAAACTGCCCCTTGTTATCATTTATAAATAAAGATATACAAGAAATCAAATTGTTATTAATAAAATATCCAAAGTGCAAGGCAGTGTTGTCACCTTCTACCTTTACATACTCCAAATCCATATGGGGCCACATAACTTCATGTCTTAATTTTAAAATGTTATCTATATTAGCTAATTTAATCTCTTCCAAGTTATCACCTCATTTAATTATAGCAAAATTAGAACAAATAAAAAAGGAGCATTTGCCCCTTTGGATACTTTCATAATTATGGAAGCATCACACTCGAAATAATAACGATAAAAATTAATACATATTTCATAATATCTCCTATAAATAAATTGAATTATACAAATTGTACTATATTCTCATCATTTCTTTCAATAGTTAAAAAAATTTAATTGTTTTTAATTTTACTGTTTTTTAGTCTAATTTTGTTGTAATGAGAAATACATCTAATTATATATGAAATTTTTTAATCT
>CAZFBB010000176.1:0-5391 GCA_964517235.1 uncultured Fusobacteriaceae bacterium | reverse complement strand
CTGATTTAAGAGATATTGCAAAAAGATGGATGAATAATATCTTAGGAGTAGAAGTAATCGATTTAGGTAATTTACCTGCAAATACTGTTATTGTAGCAAAAGATTTAACTCCATCAGATACGGCACAGATGGATTTACAAAATGTAAAGGGCTTTGTAACTGAGATTGGTGGAAAAACTGCACACTCAGCTATTATGGCTAGATCTTTAGAAGTTCCTGCTGTTGTTGGAACAAAAGAGATTATGGGAAGCTTGGTAAGTGGTCAAACTATCATAGTAGATGCGCTAACTGGAGATGTGATTATCAATCCTACAGAAGAGGAAATAACAACTTATACGGAAAAAAGAGATAAATACCTTGCTGATAAAGAAGAATTAAGAAAATTAGCAAAAGAAGAAGCTATAACAAAAGATGGACACAGAGTTGCTACTTGGGCAAATATTGGTAGTCCAAATGATTTAGATGGTGTACTAAGAAATGGTGCAGATGGAATAGGTCTATACAGAACGGAATTTTTATTTATGAATAATGATAGATTACCTTCTGAAGATGAACAATTTGCAGCATATAAAGAAGTGGCAGAAAGAATGGAAGGCAAACCTGTAACTATAAGGACTATGGATATTGGTGGGGATAAAGCTTTACCATATATGAAACTTCCTCACGAAGATAATCCATTTTTAGGTTACAGAGCTCTAAGAGTATGTCTTGATAGAAAAGACATGTTTAAAACACAATTGAGAGCATTATTAAGAGCTTCTGAATTTGGACAAGTTAAGATTATGTTTCCTATGGTTATTAATTTAACTGAAGTTAGAAGGTCAAAGGCTTTATTAGAAGAATGTAAAGCAGAATTAAGAGCAGAAGGAATAGCTTTTGATGAAAATGTAAAAGTTGGAATAATGATAGAAACTCCAGCAACAGCATTTAGAGCTAAACATTTTGCTGAAGAGGTTGATTTCTTCTCAATAGGAACTAATGATTTAACTCAATATACATTAGCTGTAGATAGAGGAAATGAAAATATCTCTGAATTATATGATACGTATAACCCAGCAGTTTTACAAGCGATAAAACTTGCAATAGATGGTGCTCATGAAGCAGGAATAACAATCTCTATGTGTGGGGAGTTTGCAGGTGACGAAAATGCTACTGAGTTACTACTTGGATTAGGATTAGACGCTTATTCTATGAGTGCTATTTCAATTCCAAAAATCAAAAGAAATTTAATTAATTCTTCATATGCTGATTCAAAAATATTAGCAGAAGAAGCTCTTAAATTAGATACAGCAGCAGAGATTAGAGCTAGAATTAAAAATTAATAAAGAGAGGTATGGAAATGGGATTATTCGACTTATTTAAAAAGAAAAGTAATGATAATGTATTTGAAATCTATTCACCATTAAATGGTAAAATTATTCCTTTAGAAGAAATTCCAGATGAAGCTTTTGCTTCAAAAATTATTGGAGATGGTGTTGGGATAGAGCCTGCAGGAGACACTATCTATGCACCTTGTGATGCAGATGATATTAGTATTTTTGATACTAATCATGCAGTTTCTTTTGAAACAAGTAATGGTTTAGAGTTAATTGTGCATTTTGGAATCGATACTGTTAAGTTAGATGGTAAGGGTTTTGAAAGATTAGTAGAAGATGGTCAAAGTGTTAAAAAGGGAGATGCATTAATCAAATTTGATTTGGAATATATTAAAGAACATGCAAAATCTCATAAAACTCCAGTAATTATTTCAAATATGGATGAAGTAGAAAAGATTGAAAGAGCTACTGGAGAAGTAAAGGCTGGAGACCTTTTATTAAAAGTAACTTTAAAAAAATAAAGATTGGTAGCAGTTAAGCTGCTACTCCTTTTTTCAAAAATTAATGCTAGTTCAAAATAAGAACTAAATGTACATTTAAAAAATAATATGTTTTAAAAACCTAAAAAGTATAGTGTTTTTAAGTTAGTATGTGTGTAATCTTTTAAATAATATTGTGTGGATATTATTTAGAATAATAAAATACAGGAGAGTGAGTGAATAATGAAAGCATTTGCACAGTTACAAAAAATCGGTAAAGCTTTAATGACACCTGTGGCTATTTTGCCAGCAGCAGGATTATTATTAGCATTTGGACAACCTAACGTTTTAGATTCAAAATTAATGGCTGAAGCGGGAGGAATTATTTTTGCAAACTTACCACTTTTATTTGCAGTAGGGTCAGCAATAGGTCTTGCTGGAGGAGATGGAGTTGCAGGATTAGCATCTATAGTGTCTTTATTAATTATGAATACTGTTATGGGAATTACAACAGATGCAACAGCTCAAATAGCAGCAGGAAACAAAGCTTATACTATGGTATTAGGAACAGCTACTTTACAAACAGGTGTTTTTGGAGGAATTATAGCTGGAGTTATAGCAGCAACTATGTATAAAAAATTCTATAAAATAGAACTACCTGCATATTTAGGATTCTTCGCAGGAAAAAGATTTGTTCCTATAGCTACAGCGGCTTTATCATTTGTGGTTGGTTTAGCATTTCCATATATATGGAAGCCTGTACAAGCAGGATTAGCCAATTTGTCTATAATTGGAACTAATCCAACAGCATTTTCAACATTTGTATTTGGTTTAATAGAAAGAGCATTAATCCCATTTGGATTACATCATATCTTCTATTCTCCATTCTGGTTTGAATTTGGTCAATGGACAAATGCAGCTGGACAGGTAATTAGAGGAGATCAAACTATATTTTTTGCAAAACTACAAGATAATGTAGCAAACTTTGGAACTACTGGAGCATATATGACTGGTAAATTTGCATTTATGATGTTTGGATTACCAGGAGCAGCACTAGCAATGTACAAACAAGCCAATCCTAAAAGGAAAAAAGCAGCAGCAGGGATATTACTTTCTGCAGCACTTACGTCATTTTTAACTGGGATTACTGAACCAATTGAATTTTCATTTTTATTTGTTGCTCCAATATTGTATGGAATCCATACTTTGATAGCAGCAACATCATTTATGTTAATGCATCTATTAAATGTAAGAATAGGAATGACTTTCTCAGGTGGACTTATTGACTTTATTTCATTTGGTGTGTTACCAAATAAAACACCTTGGTACTTGGTAATTTTGGTTGGTGCAATCTTCTTTGTTATATACTACTTCTTATTTTCTTTCTTTATTAAAAAGTTTGATTTGGAAACACCAGGGAGAGAAAAAACAAATGATGATGTTAACAGTGGAGCGGAAGATAACTTAGAGTTAGCTACAAAAGTACTAGAGGCACTAGGTGGATTACATAATCTAGTTTCTGTAGATGCTTGTATCACTAGACTCAGATTGGAAGTTAAAGATACAAAATTAGTTGACGATACTACTTTAAAATCTCTTGGAGCAGCAGGAGTATTAAAGGTAGGAAGCAATGGAGTTCAAGCAATATTTGGTTCAAAAGCACAATTTATCGCAACAGATATAAAAGAAATTTTAGGTGAATAAAAAAGCTGGCTTATGGCCAGTTTTTTTTAAAATAATGATTTTTGAACTTTGAAATTAGTAAGTTTTTGGAAGATATCAGGGAAAAGCTCTTTTATTTTTTCATTTAATATTTTTTCATTATTATTATAAAAGTCTTCTTTTGCAATAACTTTTTCCTTTTCATTTATTAATTCTAAGGGGTAATTGTCTTCTATATAGTATCTGTTGTTTAAAAAATCAAAAATAAAACTAACAGAAGTATTCTCAAATTTTTCTATGATATAAACGTATTCATTAATAAAATATTTTTTATTTTTAACTTTATAGATAGTGTCTTTTTTAATCATCTCTATGCCTCCTCTAAAATAAGGTCATATACATTCTATACTAATTTTTACAAAGTTTCAAGAAATACTAAGAAGAAAAAGATTATACTTTTGAATTTTTATTAATTGATGGTATAATTAATAAGAAGAAGGGACATAGACATGATATTTATAGATGGTGTAGTTGGAGTAGGAAAAAGTACATTAGGAGAAATTTTGTCAAAAGAATTTAAAGTACCTCTTTATAAGAAACCTGTATATGATAATCCTCTACTTGATAAATTTTATTGTGATAAGAAAAAATATAGTTTTCCATTACAGGTTTTTTTCTTAAATAAAAGGCTTCAAATGGTAGAGAAGGCAAGGGGAACTGGAGGAATATTTAATAGTTCTTTATATTGTGATGTTATTTTTGCTAATATTTTAAATAAATCTGGAGATTTATCAGAGGAAGAATTTAATCTTTATATGGATTTGTCTAATAACATGTTTAGACATTTAGAAGAACCTAAGTTAATAATATATTTGGAAATAGATGTAGAAAATGCAACAAAAAAGATAAGGGAACGAGGCAGAGATTATGAACAAATAGTATTACGTGACTACTGGGAAAGTCTTAATTCTCACTATAGAGAATATTTTAATAGTTATAGTGGAGAGGTACTAAAAATTAATGTAGATGATTTAGATTTTAGAGATAAAAAAGAGGATAGAGAGTATATACTAAAGCTTATAAAAAAAAGATTACAAAAAATATAAAAAGGTAGCTTTTGCTACCTTTTTATAAATAAAAAACATCTTCTGGATGATTAAAGTATTCTGGAAGGTCATTTTTTTCAGGGTTATTTAAGAATTCCTTTATCATACAAGAGTCTATCAAAAATAGGTTTAATATATCTTTAACTGAAGCGTTATGCTTTCTTCTTTTTTTAAATTCTGAGTAAATATCTATAAACATGTTATCACTCCTTTAATTCATTTTACACCAGAATTATACTAGCTATTGTACAAAAAATCAATACTTTTTTAAGAAATGTTCGCATAAATATACAATATATATGATGTAAATTTTAAACATTAATAAAATATATAAGGAGGAGTAGTGAAAAAAATAATATTAACTATGTTACTATTAATAATAGTGGGATGTAGTACTTTACAGAGAGAAACTAAAGTAAATCAAATTGAAAATAATAATGGTAGATACTATAAAAATGAACAGTTATTCACTGGAGTTGCTTATGATTATTATGAAAGTAGTAAATTAAAAGCAACTATGAATTTTTTTCAAGGAAGATTCCATGGTGAATTTATAAGTTATTATGAAAATGGAAATTTAAGATCAAAAATAAATTTTGTAGATGGTAGAGCAGAAGGTACAGTATTAAAATATTATAACAATGGTAAACTTAAATCGGAAGAAAACTTTAAAAATGGAGTTTTGCATGGTAAAAAAATAGAGTACTATGAAAATGGAAATTTAAAAGCTAAAATGAATTTTGAATATGACAAAATTGTTGGAGAGGCTATTGTTTATAGAGAAGATGGAAGTGTAGAAGAAAGAGTATATTATGAGAGAGAAGATGA
>CAZFBB010000175.1:0-5420 GCA_964517235.1 uncultured Fusobacteriaceae bacterium | reverse complement strand
TATCAACTAGACCTGATAATATAAATGGGGAAATACTAGATACTCTTAAAGAATATGGAGTTACAACTATAGAGTTAGGTGTGCAATCACTTGATAATAATGTTTTAGAACTATCAGAAAGAGGATATAAAAAAGAAGAAGTTGAAAGAGCAAGTAGTTTAATAAAAAAGTATGATATCAACTTGGGAATACAAGTAATGCCTGGTCTTCCAGGTTCTTCTTTTGAGGCAGATATAGAAACTATTAATGAAGTAATAAAGATAAAACCAGATTTTGTAAGAATTTATCCTACATTAGTAGTTAGTGATACTAAACTTGAAAAGATGTATAAAAATGCTATATTTAAACCTTTAACTTTAGATGAAGCTGTAAAATTGTCTAGTGTATTAGTAGCAAAGATAGAGTTAAATAATATTAGAATTATTAGGGTAGGCTTACAACCTAGTGATGATATAAGAGCAGAGGGTGTAATTATAGATGGACCCTTTCATCCAGCTTTTAGAGAATTAGTAGAGTCATATATTATTAAAAAATTCTTTAAAAAACTATTAAAAATCGATAAAAAGCTATTGGTTCTTTGTAGCAAATATGATATAAGTAGAGTTGTAGGTATAAAAAAATCAAACAAAAATTATTTTGGTAAAAAATTGGAAATTATTGTAGAAGAGAATGTTGAAAAGGGAATACTAATAGTAAATAACAAGAAATTTTCCCGGGAAGAACTATTAGAAAATTTACTAAGTGTGGTGTAAAATGAAGGAAATAGTAATAAATGTAAGTGAGTTAGAGGTAAAAGTAGGATTTTTGGAAGAAGGAAAACTCACAGAGTTTTTTATACAAAAAGATGAATATTCTAGAATAAATGGTAATATCTACAAGGGTAAAGTAGAGAATATATTACCGGGAATGGAATCTGCTTTTGTTAATATAGGACTTGAAAAAAATTCTTTTCTTTATGTAAATGATTTACGTGAATTTGAAGAAAAGTTTTTAGATGGGATTAAAAATAGTGATAAACCTATTGAGGATATTTTGAAAGTAGGAGATGAAGTTGTAGTTCAGATATTAAAGGAACCTAGAGGAAGTAAAGGGGCAAGAGTTACTACTCATTATACTATTCCAGGTAAATATCTAGTATTAATGCCTAACAATGATTATATAGGAATATCAAAGAAGATAAAAGATGAAGAAGAGAGAAAAAGACTTGAAAATTTAGTTAGGGATATAAAACCTGATCAAATTGGAGTTATCATAAGAACAGATGCACAGGGGAAAGATGAACTTCATTTTGAAAGGGAGATGGAATATCTTGTGAAAAAATGGCAAGAGATAGAAGGTAAAATGTCCTCTGCCAGAATAGGTGAGATTCTTTATGAAGATAACAATCTTATAAAAAGAATTGTAAGGGATATTTTTTCTAATGATGTTGATGAACTTATAGTAAATGATGAAAAAAGTTATTGGAATTTAATAGATTATGTTTCAGCTTTTTCAGATAACTCATTAAATACCAAAATAAAATTATATAATAAGAAAAAGGATATTTTTGACTATTACAATATAGATAAAGAATTAAATCAAGCTTTAGATAATGTAGTTTGGCTTGATTGTGGAGGGTATTTAGTAATAGAAAAAACAGAAGCTCTTATAAGTATAGATGTTAATACAGGGAAAAATGTTGGAATACATAATCTTGAAGAAACTGTTTATGAAACTAATTTAGAAGCTGCTAAAGAAATAGCAAGGCAATTGAGACTTAGAAATTTGAGTGGGATAATAATAATAGATTTTATTGATATGAAGCTTGAAGAAGATAAAAATTCTGTGTTAGAACAGTTAGAAGAAAGTCTTTCTAAAGACAGAATAAAAAACAATATAGTCCACTTTACCGACTTAGGTCTTATTGAAATGACTAGAAAAAGAGTAGGAAAACCCCTTTCAAGTTATTTTATGAATATCTGTCCAGAATGTACAGGAACTGGAATAGTAAAAAGTTGTGGAACTATACTATCAGAAGTATTTGATGAGATAAAAAAGTCAGCTAAAGAAAAAGATATAAAAAAAATAAAATTATACTTAAGCAGAGAAATGTATTATTATATAATAGATACATACAAAGTTTTTTTGGCGACATATTTGGAAAATAATGGCAAAAAATTAGAAATACTAAAAGAAGATACTAGAAAAAATAAGGAATTTGAGTTAGTATTAGAGATATAGGTGGTGGTATGGAAAAAATAGCAGTTTATGCAGGAAGTTTTGATCCAGTAACAAAGGGGCACTTGGATATTATTAAAAGATCTGTTAAAATATTTGATAAAGTAATAGTAGCAGTGCTTAATAATGGAAATAAAAAATATTGGTTTGATTTGGAAGAGAGAAAAAAACTCATAGAAAAATCAATTGGTAAAGATATTAGATTTGAAATAAAAAGTTTTGAAGGACTATTGGTCGATTTTATGGATGAAAATAATGCTTCAATATTAATAAGAGGACTTAGAGCAGTTTCAGATTATGAATACGAACTTCAATTGGCTCTTACTAATAATGTCCTTGCAAAAAATAATATGGAAACAATATTTCTTTCGGCATCGAGAGAAAACCTTTATTTAAGTGCTAGTCTTGTTAAAGAAATTGCTTTAAATAAAGGTGATATTAGTGAGTTTGTAAGCAGTGAAATAATAAAGGATATTGAAAATAAGGTAGATAAATTGAGGTGAAAATATGAAAAGGGTGTTAGTAGCAGATGATTCATTATTTATGAGACAAATGCTGAAAGAAATATTACCAACTGATCAATTTGAAATAGTAGGAGAAGCTTCTACTGGTGCAGAAGCTGTTAGTAAATATAAAGAGCTTCTTCCAGATGTAGTTACGATGGATATTACTATGCCTGATATGGATGGGATAACTGCTGTTTCAAAGATTAAAGAATTTGACAAAAAAGCAAAAATAGTGATGGTAAGTGCAATGGGGCAAAAGCCTATGGTTAAAGACGCTTTAGAAGCAGGTGCTAGTGATTTTATAGTGAAACCATTTGATAGGGACAAAATAGTAAATACTTTGAGTAACATATAGGATATAGTCTATGCTGTATCCTATTTTTTTAAGGAGATAGTTATGGCTAAAGAAAAAGTGAAATTTGTATGCGAAGAATGTGGGTATAGTACTGTAAAGTGGATGGGAAAGTGTTCTAGCTGTGGAGCTTGGAATAGTTTAGTAGAAGAGGTAGAAATAGTAGGCAAAAAATTTGTATCAAAAGGGATTAAAGGAGTAGAAGCTGTAAATTTCGCGGAAGTGGAAATATCGGATGATTTTAGGTATACTACTGAATTAAAGGAATTTGATAGAGTTTTAGGAGGGGGACTTGTTAAAGGCGAAGTGGTACTGTTAACAGGAAATCCTGGTATAGGTAAGTCTACTCTATTATTACAAGCTGCAAAAGAATATACAAAATATGGAAAAATAATTTATGTAAGTGGAGAAGAGAGCATAAATCAAATTAAACTTAGAGCAAATAGGCTCAATGTAATAAGTAATAAACTATTAGTTACTAACGAAACAGAAGTTGAGAGTATTGGAGCTTTTGTTAAAGGGGAAAAAGCAATAGTGGTAATTATTGATTCGATACAAACTTTACACAGTTGTGAAGCAGATAGTATACCCGGTACAGTGACACAAATAAGAGAATCTACCCTTAAAATAATAGAACTTGCTAAACAAAATGAAATATCAATTTTTATAGTGGGTCATATAACAAAAGATGGGAAGGTAGCAGGACCTAAGTTGCTTGAGCATATGGTTGATGCTGTACTGCACTTTGATGGAGAAGAAGATAATTACTATAGATTACTGAGAAGTCAAAAAAATCGATTTGGTTCAACTAATGAAATTGGAATTTTTACTATGGAAAATCATGGAATAGAAGAAATAAAGAATCCATCTGAATTTTTCCTAAGTGAAAGAGAAGAAAAAAATGTAGGAAGTTTAGTAGTTACAATACTAGAAGGTACGAAGGTTTTTTTGCTTGAAGTACAAATATTATTGGTTCAAAGTAATTTTGGCCTGCCCAGAAGGGTAGTGCAAGGATTTGATAAAAATCGATTAGAAATATTATGTGCTATTATAGAGAAAAAAATGGGATTTCCCTTAGGAACTTTAGATATATTTGTTAATATTCCTGGAGGTATATCTATTAAAGATACAAGTGCGGATTTAGCTCTAGCAATGGCACTTGTGTCATCTATAAAAAATATAGAAGTAAGTCAAAAAATAGCTGCGATAGGAGAACTGGGTCTTAGAGGGGAAATAAGAAAAGTATCCTTTATAAATAAAAGATTGAAAGAGCTAGAAAAGTTGGGGTTTAAAGGTGTTTATGTACCAGAAGCAAATAAAAATGAAATAGAAAAAGAAGATTATAAGTTAAAAATAGTATATTTGAAAAACTTGAGAGAATTGATGGAAAGGATGAAATAATATGAACGAACGAAATAAAGAACTAGAAGAAATGTTATCATTTGTTGCTCCAGGAACAGATATACGTATCGGAATAGATAATATTCTAGATGCAGGTACTGGTGGATTATTGGTAATGGGAGACGATGAAGATGTGTTGAAACTTGCTGATGGTGGATTTTATATTAATTGTTCATATAACCCTCAAAAAATTTATGAATTAGCCAAGATGGATGGAGCTATAATTTTAGATGGGAAAAATGAGAATATACTATATGCAAATGTTCAATTACAACCTAATCCATCTACGATAACAGTTGAAAGTGGGACTAGACATAGAACAGCTGAAAGAGTAGCAAAACAAACAGGGAAATTAGTAGTTGCAATATCCGAAAAGAGAAAAAGAATAACACTTTATAAAAATAATACTAGATATATAGTTAGAAATACTAATGACATAATTAGTCAAGCTAATCAGGCTATAAAAACTCTTGAAAGATATAGAGAAGTTTTGGACAAGTTACTAACTAATCTAACAATAATGGAATATGATGACTTAGTTACTTTATACGAAGTTTCTTCTGTACTTCAAAAGTTTGAACTTATGTCTAGAGTTGCGGAGGATTTAGAGCTTTATATAATAGAGCTTGGAGTAGAAGGTAGACTGATAAAGATGCAATTAGAAGAAATAATGATGGCTATTAAAGACGAAGTTTCAGACCTTATAAAAGATTATTTTAACAGAGATAAAGATAATATGAATGCAAATATGGTTTTTAGGAAATTAAAGAAGTTAACTCAAGAAGAACTTTTAGAATTGGAGAATGTGGCTTTTGCTCTTGGTTATAGAAGACGCTATGCTACATTAGATACTAAAATTGTACCTAAAGGTTATAGAATTCTTGGGAAGATAGTTAGACTTACAAGTAAAGATATAAAAATATTAGTAGAAAGTTTTGAAAGTT
>CAZFBB010000174.1:0-5558 GCA_964517235.1 uncultured Fusobacteriaceae bacterium | reverse complement strand
AAAGACAGTTATTATGAATATATTTATAATGTTATTTATAAAGAAGATTTTTCTCATATTAACAAGTTGAAAGATGAAGATTTATTATTATTAGGAGATTATTTTTTTACAAAGGGAAAATTAAAGTATAGTGAAAAAATCTATAAACTATCACTACTTAGGAAAAAAGATATCCATATAGAAGAGAAACTTTTAGAAACTCTATTTAGGCAAAAAAAACATGAAGATGTAATTAGCCTTGCAAGTAAACTTCTAAAGGAAAAAAAAGAAGATTTGTATTTATTTTATATGGGTAATTCGAATAGAAGACTTGGTAATTACCAAGTAGCTATAAATTACCTATTAAAAATAGATGAAAAATCTAAGTACTACAGTGAAGCCAATTATATCTTAGGTCGTTTATATCTTGTATACAAAAACAGTAAAGAAGCTTTAAAGCACCTACATATATCTACTCTTTGGACATCAAAGGAGTTAGAGGCTGAAACTTATTATAAGTATGGTATCGATGATGATTACAAAGGTTTAATACAATTTATAGATGAACACAAATGGTGGGATATATCTGGAAAATACAGGTATAAATTATATGAGTATTTTAATGATGATAAATATCTAGAAGAAATTCTTATCTACAACGTAAATACTTATTATTATGAATTAGCTCTTTCTATACTTGAAAAAGGAGAAATCGAAGAATTTTTTCCTGTAGACAAATATAATAAAAAATATTCAGACTTAGTAAAAACTCTTGAGTTTCTAAGTGAATTTAAAGATAAAGAATTAGCTAAGATAGCCATCTCACAATATAACTTTGAAAAATCAGATGGATTATATAGAGTTTACCTCAGAATTCTAAATTATGAAGAAGGTGAAGATTACTACAACGCCCTTAACTTAGCAATTAGAAATCAAAATAATTTTTACAAATATACTAACTTGAGAACACACCTATATCCCAAGTACTATAAAAAGTATATAGATATCTATACCAGGGAGTATGGTGTAGAAGATTCACTTGTTTATTCTATAATAAGACAAGAGAGTCATTTTAATAAAAATGTAATTTCTACAGCTTCTGCTTATGGCTTAATGCAAATGATTATTCCAACAGCTAGAAAATTTGACATTAACATTAAACCCACAGAACTTTTAATACCTGAAAACAGTATCAAATATGGTACTCATTATCTAAGTTTATTACTTTCTGATTATAGTGGTAGCATACCTACTACAGCAGCAAGTTATAATGGTGGGCCGGGAAATGTTAAAAAATGGAAATTAGATAATAAAGGTGATATTATACTTGATTCTATAACGTTTACTGAAACACAAAAATATGTAGAAAAAGTTATGAATAATTATATTAAATACAAACGTATTTACGATGTAAAATAAGATTAAAAATAAGTTGATACTTTGGGTATCAGCTTATTTTTTTCGAAACTCTAAATAAAAAAGATTTATTAAAAACTTTACACATTAAATTTATTAAAAATCCTAATAGTTTAACCTTTGAAATAGTTGCATTCTATTAATTTAAAGAAATCAAAAAAATGACTAATTGTTAAAAATTAGCCATCTACAAAATTGGTGAAACTAATCTAGATATAGATTCTTTAAACTTAATATAAGTGCCTCTGTTTTTATAGAGATCTCTAGTCATATGTTTACTTAATTCTATATCTTTTTTAAAGATATTTAGTAATATTTTTACTACATTTTCATTATAAATAAAAGCATTTATTTCAAAGTTAAAGTAAAAGCTTCTAAGATCCATATTAGTTGTTCCTACTGTTGCTACCTCTTCATCTACAACTATAAATTTACTATGCAAAAAACCATTTTCATAAGTATAAACTTTCGCTCCTATTTCAATTAGTTCTCCAACATAGGATAAAGTTGCCCAATAAACAAACATATGATCTGGCTTATTTGGTATTATTATATTAACTTCAATGCCAGAAAGTATCGCTACTTTTAATGAGTCTTGAATAGCGTCATCGGGTATATAATATGGTGTTTGAATATATATAGATTTTTTTGCTTTTTGAATCATCTTCAATATTCCATCTTTTATAAAAGCATGCTCATAATTTGGACCACTTCCAACTATTTGCATACCTGTATCGCCCTCATGACCTCTAGTTAAAAAATACTTACCAAAATTATTAATTGGTAGATTTTTCTTTTGACCAGTTACAAATATCCAATCTAATAAAAATTCCGCTTGGAGACTATCTATTACATCTCCTCTTATTTTCATGTGGGTATCACGCCAATAACCAAATTTTTTGTTTTTCCCCAAATATTCATCTCCAATGTTAAACCCACCCATATATGCTTCTTTACCATCTATAATCATTATTTTCCTATGAGTTCTATAATTTGCTCTAATACTAAAATATGGTACAAATGGTGGAAAAAAGGTTGCTATTTCTCCTCCTGCTTCCTTTAATTCCTTGAAAAACTTCTTTTTTAACCATAAACAACCCATTCCATCATAGATAAGTTTTACTTCAACTCCTTCCCTAGCTTTCTTAGTTAATAGAGACATTATCTCCCTACCTAATTGATCATTTCTTATAATATAATATTCCATGTGTATAAAGTTTTTTGCCTCATCTATACTCTTTTTTATATGGGAAAACAATTCTTCTCCGTCAAAATAAAAATCTATATTATTTGACGGATAATAAAGGGATTTACTATTATATTCATGATAATAGGCTAAATCAAAGTATTTTTCAATAAGACTATGATTCCTTTCTCTTTCTAAAAGCTTATTTCTTTTTGATATAAATTGTTTAAATATGTTGTTACTTTCCTTATCTTTCAATCTCTTTTTCTTCCGAAAACTAAGACCAAAAAATAAATAAAGCACAAATCCAACATATGATGTAAGGCTCAATATTAAAACCCAAGCAAGAGTATGACTTGTCCTTTTCCTTTCAAAAAATATAACTAAACCTATAAAAACAACATTTATTACCATAAGTAGATTAATGGACAAAAACGTATTCATAATTTCTCCTTTATTTCTAGTTGATTTTCAAAATTACATCACTTATATAAATACTACTACTTTTCCTTTATATAATCAAATTTTATAATTTTAATAATATCTTTATTTAAATATAACTTCTTTTATCCCGTTCTTATGTTTTAATATGATAATTTTTTATCTACTTTCTTTATAAAAAATTTTAATGGTAACTTTACTTTTCTTTCTTTTCAACCTCTCTTCTACTCCCTATCTTCCCAAAATTAATATATGAAAAGAGGGTTTTTATTATATCTCTTTATACCTTAAAATATCATTTAATAAAGTCTTTTGTTAAATTTATACTTTACACGACATATGAAAGTCCCATTCCCAAAATCATACCTATTAGTATAAGTTTTATACTTGATACTTTTTTTACTATAGTCAAATATAATGCTATTCCTATCAGAATAAGAGCTTTTATATCTCCTCTAAAGTTCAATAAAAACTTTATTGCTGTTGCTCCCATGACACCTAGAGCACTTGAATTAAACATAGTTATTGCTTTTTTTGTGTGCATATTTTTCTTCAACTTTTCCATCTGTGGATTTAATAAATATACAAATAATATTGAAGGTAAAAAAATACCTAAAGTTGCAATTAAAGCACCCTGAATTCCTAATATTTGATATCCTACAAAAGTAGCACTGGTCAATACAGGCCCTGGAGTAAATTGCCCCATTGCTATAGCGTCTAATATATCATTGTGACTAAGCCAAGCTAATTTATCCACAAATTCACCATTTAAATAAGCTACTAACAAATATCCACTTCCAAAAAGTGTAGAACCTATCTTTAAAAAAGAGATAAATAAATCTCTTATGTTTTTTTCCAATAATACAATTGGTATTACAGAATAAAGTTTATTTTTATTGCTCATTAATAATGATATGAACAAAGTTGATAAACCAAAAATTAATATAATATAAACTTCTTTAAGAGGTGTAAATGCAAGTAATCCTGCCAAGAGAGCTACAAATATATTTATTTTGTTATTTAACGCTTTTTTTCCAAGTTTTACCACTGCCATTACTATTATTGCAGTTGCCACTGGTTCTATCCCAAAAAAGAATTTTTCCATATAAGGTATCTTACCAGTTGAATAATAAAATATTGCTAATAAAAGTGTTAAAAATACTGCTGGCCCAATAAAAGCAAAAGTTCCTATTAATAAACCTAAAAAACCTCCTCTTTCTAGTGACAAGTGCATAGCCATCTGTGTGCTGTTAGGCCCAGGAATTATATTTGTAACACCCATCAAATCTATAAAATGTTCTTTACTAGTCCATCTTCTCTTTTCAACTGTTTCTTCTTGTAGCATTGCTATGTGAGCCGCTGGCCCTCCAAAAGCTGTAAAACCAAGTTTTACCATTACTTTAAATATTTCTTTTAAGTTCATTATTTCACCTTCTTTCTACTCAATTCTTCTATCCGTTTTTCTGCAAGTTTCAATACTTCTACTCCAAGTTCAGTTCCTTTATAATATTTTCTTATTTTACCTTCTACATTTCTCTCTTCTTTAACAAGCAAACCCTCCTCACACATTTTATTAAGTAGAGGATATATAGTTCCTGGACTCATATTATATCCATGATTTTTTATATGTTCCATAAGCCATGCCCCATAAAATTCACCTTTAGCTCCATGCCTAAGTATATGAACTCTTATAAAAGCCAAATATAGCTTTCTCAAAATTTTTTCTTTCATACTTCACCTCATTATCATTTTTCGATATCAATTTTCGATATTTTATAAAAAAAATAAACTTTTGTCAATTTAAATTAATTAAAAATTTCATAATTTAAATTTTAAAAAGTGTAAATCTCCAATTCCTTGGATTTAGGTATTACTATCTAATCCCTCTTTAATTTATTAACTATTTTGTCCAAATTAGAGATATAATTTTACTCTAGAATAAAAAAACTGTATTTTTTCACTAAAGTCTATTTAAAAATTTATTTAACTTATTATATGCAAGAGTAGATCAAAATCAAATGGAACATTGTAGATAGGAGAGCTAACAAAAAAAACTGTATTTTTCTTATTTTGTGTCTCAAAATTAACATTCCCATTAAAAGACCAATACTTCCACCAAAAAATCCAAAATTCAAAAGAGTACTTTCCTTTATTCTCCATGCTCTTCTTATTCCCTTTATTTTATCAATTATCATTAATAAAAATACCCACAAGTTTATTCCTAAAATACTATATAATAGATAATTATTCATTTGCTCCTCCCAAAAGTTTTTTATAACTTAGTATTACACTTTCTCTTTCACTTGTCAAATTCACCTTATAACTTATACCAAAAACAAATATATCCCTAGTATCAATTAGAAACATTGATTCTATTTAGATAATTTTTTAATAAAGGAGATTCATTAATTATTATCTCTTAGACCTTAACTATCTTACAAATTTTCACTTACAAAAGATAATAAATCTTTTCTTTTTTTTAAAAATAATGTATTATTAAAAAGTTAAGGAGGTAATATATATGGAAAATTTATTA
>CAZFBB010000173.1:0-5602 GCA_964517235.1 uncultured Fusobacteriaceae bacterium | reverse complement strand
AATATTAAGACAATTTTATCTAAAGAAGACAGATTTTAGCAATGTTACAAAAAATAAAATTGATAGAGCAATGAATCTGATAAGAAACAAACCAAGAAAAGTATTGGGTTATTTTACCTCAAAGGAGATTCTCTGGGAAAAAGTAAAGTGGTGCGCTTGACATGATACACCACTAAGTACTAACAATTCTAATAAAGTGTTAGTACCCAAAATTAATTATAGATGAAATATTTAAGTTTAAAAATAATTAAACTTCTACATTTTAATTTTTAAAACTTTATAATCAATTTAGTAACACCTTTAAAAAATTCCCCTTAATGTAAGTAATGATTTCTTTTAAATTTATAATTAATTGATTTGATTTTTTACTAAAGAAAGTAATTTTTACTAATAATTTGAGAAAAGAGATATTTAACAAAAACATATGATTAATAGTACCTGAAAATCTGGATATGTTATTTTTTTTACTTTTACACAATAATATTTCTAATTAACTCATTAAAAAAAATTACTTAGATAGGTACTAAGAACTTTACTAAGTTGAAATGAAAGTTTATATATATAATTTTATGTAAATTTATAATAAAAATTATTATAGAATTTGTAAGTTTAGTAAAAATAAAGGAAAGTTGACTTTATTAATTTAGGAAAAAAACTTTTTTAATAAAAACCTAATATGGTAAAGACACAAAGATATTTTATTTCAAAAGTTAATAAAGTATTTGAGTATAAAAAAAAAGATTAAGAAATAAAATAAAAAAACATGTATACTTTAAATGAATAGGGGTGGAAAAGATGTATAAAACAAATAAAAAATTATTAAATAATAAAAATGCATTAGAAATATTAGAACTTATAAAAAATACAGGGGGAATATCAAGAGCTGATTTAGCAAAAGAAGTAAAATTAACTCCAGCAAGCATTACAAAAATAACAAAAAAACTTATAGAAGGTAATTTAATTTGTGAAGTTGGTCTTGGAGAAAGTAGTGGAGGAAGACCACCAAAAATATTAGAATTGAATAAAGAAGCGGGAAATTTAATAAGTTTATATCTAGCTCCAGATTATGTAGAGATAATTTTATATGACCTTCATCTAAATAAAATTTATGAGAAAAAAAAAGATATATGGATACGTACAAAAAGTAAAGTACTTAGTTTGATAAAACTTCTACTGTTAAATACCCTAAATAAAACAGAAAAAGAAGTGTTAGGTGTAGGAATAGCAGTAAATGGATTAGTAGATGCACAAAAAGGAGTATCAGTTTATTCTCCACATTATAATTGGTCCAATATAGATTTGAAAAAATTTATAAAAGAAGAGTTTTCATTAAGAGCATATATAGAAAACGATGTTAGAGCAATGGCTATTGGTGAAAAAAATTATGGTATGGGAAAAGGTGTAGAAAACTTTATTGTTATAAATATTGAAAATGGAGTAGGAAGTGCCCTTTATCTAAATGGGAAGATATATAGAGGTTCATTTAATGGAGCAGGTGAATTTGGGCACATACCCATAGAAGGAAATGAGTTTAGATGTAGTTGTGGTAAGAGAGGATGTCTTGAAACACTCGTAACTAATGAACAAGTTGAATTAAGGTTTGAAGAGGAATTTGGAGAAAGGATAAAAGCAAAAGAAATTTATGAAAGATATGCAAATGATATTGGAGAAGGAAAAGAAATAGTAGAAAATATAAGTAAAAATCTTGGAAAAGGCTTAGTTCCACTGATTAATATTTTAGATCCACAAAGAATTATATTAGTGGGAGATATTAATTTTGGTGGAGATAAGCTATACAAACTTGTAAAAAAAGAGCTTTGTAAGAGAGCTTTTGGAAACCTTGGAGAAAAAGTAGAAATTCTTCCAAATTCATTTGGATATGAAGGAGCAAATATGGGAGCTATTAGTCTAGTAATGGAAAATTTATTCAAATTCTAGGTACTAAGAAGTTTATAAAATATAATTTGCTTTAAAGATTGAGGAGGAAAGATGTTATACAAAGGAAGTTACAAAGGTATAGAGAGCATAATATGGGAAACAGATGAGATAAGAACAGAGTTTTTGCCTAGTTATGGAGGGAAATTAGCTTCATTAATTTCTAAAAAGACAAATAAAGAGTATTTGTTTCAGAGTAAAAAGGAAAAATTAAAGATACCAAAAAAAGGTAGTAATTTTAGTGAGTATGATTCAAGTGGATTTGATGAGGTATTTCCAAGTATAGATACTTGTCCGTATCCTGTTGGTACCCATAAAGGAGTATTGATTGGCGATCATGGAGATTTGTGGGATAGACCATGGAAGGTAGAGGAGAGAGAAGATTATCTATATATGGAGATAAAAGGTGAGAAGTTACCTTTTGTTTTTTGCAAAAAAGTAAAAGTGGATAAAAATAAAGTAATAATACATTATCAAGTTGAAAATACCAACGAGGAAGATTTTCATTTTATATGGACACCACATGCTCTATTAAATTGTTCAGTTAATTCAGTTATAGAAGTGCCTAAATACCTTGATAAAGTAGTAAATGTAGAAAAATCTACACAACATTTGGGTAAGTGGGGTCAAATACATGAGTATCCCCTGACAATTAGTAAAAAAAATGGAAACTATATTAATCTAGGAGAAACAGAAGGAGTAGAAGCTAAAAATTGTGAGAAATTTTATTTTTTATCTAAAGTAAAAAATAGGGATAAAATTAGTTTTGTTCATAAAGATATAGGAGAAAAGATAAGTTATATATATGATACAGAAAAGATACCATACTTGGGCATTTGGAAAACTCAAGGGGGCTATAGGGGAGATTATAATATAGCTCTAGAACCTTGTAGTGGTATCTATGATGATCTTTATGTAGCGTATAAAATTGGAAAAAGTAGTGTAGTTAAGGGAAAAGAAAAATTTACGTGGGATTTTAATATGATTATAGAGGAGATGTAAATGGAAGAGATAATAAAAAATTTAAAGGAAGAATTTTTTAATATATTCAAGAAGAAAAATGAGAGAGAGTTTTTTTCACCTGGAAGAGTAAATCTTATAGGTGAACATACAGATTATAATGGTGGAAATGTATTTCCTTGTGCACTTGATTTTGGAACTTATGCATTAGTAGGGAGAAATAAGGAAAAAAAGATGAGGGTAATATCTCTTAATTTTAGAAAAGTTGGAATTATAGAATTTCCTCTTGAAAACTTGATATATGAAAAAAAAGATGATTGGGCAAATTATCCTAAAGGTGTATTAGCCGTATTAAATAAGGAAGGATATAGGATAGAGGAGGGTTTAGATATATTATTTTGGGGAAATATACCAAATGGAGCAGGCTTATCTTCATCAGCCTCTATTGAGGTACTTATGAGTTTGATAATTAATGATTATTTTAATTTTGGCATTTCCAAGATAGATTTGGTAAAATATAGTCAGAAAGCTGAAAATACTTTCGTAGGGGTAAATTGTGGTATTATGGATCAATTTGCCATAGGAATGGGTAGAAAAAATCATGCGATATTATTAGATTGTAATACACTTGAATACCAATATGCCCCGTTGAATCTTGAAAATATAATGATAGTAATTGGAAATACAAATAAAAGAAGGGGACTAGCTGATAGTAAATACAACGAAAGAAGAGGAGAGTGTGAAAGAGCCTTGGAAGATTTAAAAGCACAATTCAATATTAGTGCTTTAGGTGACTTTAATATAGATGAATTTGAAAAAAATAAAGGTTTAGTAAAAGATGAGGTTAATAGAAAAAGAGCCAAACATGCAATATATGAAAATTGGCGTACAAAAGAGGGTGTAAAGGCTCTTCTTAATAATGATATAGAAAAGTTTGGAAAATTAATGAATGAGTCTCATATATCACTTAGAGATGATTATGAAGTAACAGGATTTGAACTAGATACTATGGTTGAGATAGCATGGTCTCAAAAGGGAGTAATTGGTTCAAGGATGACTGGAGCAGGTTTTGGAGGTTGTACAGTTAGTTTAGTGAAAAAAGAATTTGTAGAGAAGTTTATACAAAATGTAGGAAGAGAATACGAGGAAAAAACTGGATTAAAACCAGATTTTTACATAGGAAACATTGGAGATGGAACTAGAAGATTATAGGGAGGTTGTAATGGCAATATTAGTATGTGGAGGAGCAGGTTATATTGGAAGTCACGCAGTGGTAGAATTACTAAAGAATGAATATGAAGTAGTAGTTTTAGATAATTTGGTAAAAGGTCATAAAAAATCTGTATGGCAAGGAGCAAAATTTTATGAAGGAGATCTTAACGATAATAAGTTATTAGATGAAATATTTATAAAGGAAAAGATAGAGGGTGTAATACATTTTGCAGCATATTCATTAGTTGGTGAAAGTTGTGAAGAACCATATATGTATTATGAAAATAACCTTGGTAGCACTCTTAATTTATTAAAAAAGATGAAAGAATATAATATAAAAAATATAGTATTTAGTTCTACAGCAGCTACTTATGGCGAACCAGAAAGGGTGCCTATATTAGAGACAGACAAAACAGAACCTAAAAATCCCTATGGTGAAACAAAATTAGCTGTAGAAAAACTTATAAAATGGGCTCATGAAGCTTATGGACTTAATTATACAATACTTAGGTATTTTAACGTAGCAGGAGCCCATGAGAGCGGTCTTATTGGAGAGGATCATAGTCCAGAAACTCATCTGATTCCCATAATTTTACAGGTAGCTAGTGGAGTAAGGGAAAAGATATTTATCTATGGAGATGATTATAATACAGCTGATGGTACGTGTATTAGAGACTATATTCATGTATCAGACCTTGCAAATGCACATATATTGGCATTGGAAAAGATTATGAATGGTGGGAAAAGTAGTATTTATAATCTAGGAAATGGTAGTGGATTTAGTGTTAAAGAGATAATAGAAGCTAGTAAAAAAGTAAGTGGAAAAGAGATAAAAGTAGAAGTGACAGGAAGAAGGGCAGGAGATCCAGCAGTACTTATAGCGAGTAGTGAGAAAGCACAAAAGGAACTTGGATGGCAGATAAAATATAGAAATATTGAAGATATAATAAAAACAGCTTGGAAATGGCATAAGAATAACCCAAAGGGTTATAATAAATAATTGGAGGATCTATGACTAACATCAATTTTGAAATAGAGAGGTTAATAAATTATGGTATAAAAAAGGGGCTAATAGATAATTATGATATAGATATAGTATGTAATGATATACTCGATATATTAAACTTGGATGATTATACATATAGTAAAAAAGAAATAGAAGAAAATCTTACATATCCTGTTGAAATATTAGAAAATATATTAAAATGGGCAGTAGAAAATAACAGGATAGAAGATATGAATAGTATTAAAGATATATTAGATAGTAAATTGATGGCTACTATGATGCCAAAACAAAGTGAATTAATAAGAAAATTTTATGAGTTATATAAACTAAGTCCAGAAAAAAGTACAGATATGTATTATAAACTTAGTAAAGAATCGAATTATATAAGAACAAGTAGAATAGAAAAAAATCAAGCTTGGTTATGTAAAAGACCAGAGGGAGATATAGAAATAACCATAAATCTTAGTAAACCAGAAAAAGATCCAAAAG
>CAZFBB010000172.1:0-5917 GCA_964517235.1 uncultured Fusobacteriaceae bacterium | reverse complement strand
CCATTATATAGATATAATCCATTATTAGCAAAAGAAGGAAAAAATCCACTTCAATTAGACTCTAAAGAGCCTAAATGGGATACTTATGAAGATTTCTTAATGGGAGAAGTTAGATATGCTACTTTAGCAAAATCTAATCCTGAAAGAGCATCACAATTATTTAAGAAAAATAAAGGGGAAGCTCAAAAAAGATGGAGACAATATGTAAGATTAGCTGAGCTAGATTATACATTAGAAAAAGAAGAAGAATAATTTACTTTTGTGAGAGACTGAAATACATTAGTCTCTCTTTTATCTCTAAATTTAAGTTCTGGCTCTTTGTCAAGTGGTGTTGGTGAAAAAATTAAAACAAACAAATAAATATACCTGAGAGACTTTGGTAGAATTATGCTACCAAAGTTTCTTTTATGTTAATTAAATTAAAAGAAATAAAAATTCTTCTTCTAAGATTTAAAAAGCTTTTATATCCAAAAGCTATTCTCTTGATAACTTTAATTTTGTTGTTAATCCCCTCTAAAGGACCATTTGAATATCTATAGTTTAAGCTGTTTTCAATATGTTCTAAATACTTTTTAAAAGTTTTAATACTAGTTTTTATATACTTATTCTCTACTTTTTGATGTCTTTCTATTAAATTGCTAAATAACTTAAAATCCCTTTTATCTATAGCATAGAGGAAGTCTTGGTAAATGTTGTATGCTATAGAAAGCTTATCATCTTTTTTTAACAAATAATCGATAATTTCGTGTTCTGATATATATTGTTTAAAGTTTCTATTATACCTTTTTTTATACGAGAGTTTGGTACACTTCTTTAATAAAAGTTTCCAATTGTTCTTAATCTTGCTATATAGAGGTTTATCCTTGTGGATATAAGTGTTCATAATATCAATTCTAGTCTTATTAAAAGCCCTATTAATAAGTTAAACAAGATGGAATCTATCAATAGATATCTTAGCCTTTGGAAATATCTCTTTAATTAATGAAATGTAAGGAGAATACATATTAATAAGGATATGTTCTACATTATTACGTGCTTCAATAGTATATCTAGAAAAATAATTAATAAGATTATTTAACTTTCTATCTTCGACAATATCAACAATTTTATGATTTTCACCATCAACACCAAATATTATACAATCTATATTAAAAAGTAGAGAATAAAAAAACCAACTCAAATTAAAGTTGGTCAGGTTGAAGACAAATAACTAGTTCTTGAAAAAACATCATTATTTTTGTCTTGATACAAAAGTAATACAATATCTTAGAGACATGACTGAATCTACGTTGGATAAATCCTTCCTTATTTAATGAAAATTAAGTGCTCATATATTAAGTAATCACTACAGTCACTAAATTTCAAAATTCATTCTTAAGGAACTCAAACAG
The DNA here is from genome assembly GCA_964517235.1 of uncultured Fusobacteriaceae bacterium. Taxonomy (GTDB): domain Bacteria; phylum Fusobacteriota; class Fusobacteriia; order Fusobacteriales; family Fusobacteriaceae; genus CAZFBB01. The sequence goes on along the minus strand of CAZFBB010000172.1, from coordinate 4,526 downwards.
CTCCAAATTCTCAATGTTCCTTTCGTTAATTTAATCTAAATTTCTTATAGAGGTACATGTAAATAAAAAAACAAATAAAACCTCTTTTCTAAGAAAATTTTATTTGTCTACAAACTCACCAACTTAGATTAAATTTGCTGATAATTATTTATATATTATTAGAAATAAATTAAAATTTAGTCTATCAAAAGAGAGTCTTTATCTTTCAAATACTTGTTTAATAAATTTTCGTAAATCTCATAGTATTTATCTTCCTTTGAAAATTCTAATACTTTGTTTTTTCCAAATGTTTCTAATTTTTCTTCGATAAAATTAATAGACATGAGGTTAATGTCGAAAGCTGGTTGGTATTTGATTTTGTTATCATCACTGTCTATTTTGTTAATTAATCCAATTTTTAATAATTTTTGAAGGATACTTTGAGTTAAATTAATAGATAACTTTAGTTCGTGAGCTAAATCTGAAGTTGAAAGTATTTCTTTTTTTTTATGAAAATTATTAATTAAAATATACATGATAAAAATTGAAATTACTTTTTCTTCTCTGTGACTAAGCTTTATAGGTGACAAGCTATAATCATACTTGTAATAATTTTGGCTTATAAAGGACATGTGGCATCCTGATAAAACAATATTCCAAAATAATCTGGTGATTATTAGAAAAATAGGTATAATTGCAAAACTTCCGTAAATTGCATTATATGATATTAAGAAAAATTGAAATTTTAAAAAGAAATACTGTAAAAACTGAGTTCCTATACCTGCTATAGTGCCTGCCAAAAAAGCTGAGGATAATTGAACTTTAGTATTTGGTATAATGGCGTAAATTATAGATAATAAAAAACACATGGTAATAAGGGCAGTGTATTTTAAAAGATGTATGCCTAATGATGCAAATAAATTTAGAGCATATCCTGCATTTGTCCATTGAGTAATTTTAATATTAATATAAGCACTGAAGATATTAGAAAGTATCATAGCTAATGGAACTAAAACTACTATAGAAGTGTAATCAGTTGTTTTTCTAAAGATGTTTCTGCTATTGTCAACTTTCCAAATAGCATTAAATGAATCTTCTATCAAAGAAAAAATTCTTATGATAGCCCATAACAAAGATAAAATTGCAATTAAAGCTAATAAACCTTCTTTTGTACTATTAAGTAAGGTGTTCGTAAAGGAAAAAATATAGTCTAAACCTTCTTGCGATAAAGGTAAAGATTTTGTAATTTCTCTTTGTATAGTTTCTTGAAAGCCTAGACTTTTTCCTATACTAAAAATAATAGCCAAAATAGGAACAATTGAAAATATAGAGTAAAAACTAAGTGTTGTAGCCCATAATCCAGTTTTACTATCTCTAAAATTTTCAGTGGTTAATAGGAGCATTTTTGAAATTTTTTTCAAATAGGATGTAGTTCCGTGGTATTTTATATTTTTTATATTTTTAAACCAAGAATAAAATTCCTTTAATTCCTCTTTTTTCATAATTTCTCCTTTCTAATATAATAATTAATTATAGTATATATTAAATAAATATTCAATTATATAAAAAAAAGGCCGTAGCCTTAATTTAAAAAATTTACTTCAAATTTGTAACCAACAGTTAATGTAATAGATGTTAATCTTGCATCTCTTTCCTCTGAAGTCCAGTTACTATCATTATCATTGTCGTGCCAAAACCTAATTCTTGTTTGTGTGAGTACATAAGAAAGGTCAATAATTACATTTCCATACATACCACCAAGACCTATACCTGTGTGTAGTCCAGGAGTAACACTTTCGACATAGTCGTATAACCCGACCAAATTCCAGCTAGTCCCTAAATATGCTTTTACATATGGTGTAAATAAACCAATATCAGGGAAAGAATATTTTGCAATTCCATAAATGGGTATAGAATTAAAAAGATGCATATCTTTATTAGGGTTGCTACTATAAAATTCCCCTTGAACTGGTGAATTTACTTTATAACCTATACCTAAACCTACCTCGGTATTTTCAGTAGTTTGGTATAAAAATTCTGTACCTAAATTGTAAGTTAATCTCCCACTAAAAGTATCTGCCCCGATTTTGTAGCTATCACTCAATGATAAACCGCCCTTTACTTCCATAGTGTAATTGGCATAAAGAGTATTAAGGGAAAACAAAAACAGTGCGGCTAGTATTGTTATTCTTCTCATTTTGATTCCTCCAAATTTTAAAATCTAATACCTATAAAAGCTGAAATTCTATTATAGTCAGTATTGTTGTATTTTCTCTCTTTCTCATTTAGAATTAGAGCCATACTTGTTTCATATAAAACCTCTAGAATAAGTCTGTTAGCTTCTACTCCAAAACCAGCCCCATAATAGTATGAATCTTCTATATTGTAGTTTAAGAGGTTTGATAAGGTGGCGTCAAGATTATAACTGTATCCACCATTTAATTTTAGATAAGGGACAATATCTCCGTTTCTATTAAGGTGAAATTTTAAACCAATATAAACTGGAATAGAATTAAACAAAATAGCATTAAAAACTTCTCCTTTTGTAGATTGACTCCCATATTTTTCCAATCTTCCTCCCTGATAGTAACCACTACCAAATGAAAGAGAGAAATATTTAGTTAATTCATTTTCAAATTCTAAAGCTCCTTGGTAATTTACAGATGTTCTTGTATCTTTTTTCCAAAAATCCTTATTAAAGCTCCCATTGAAGCTCCCGCCTCCTCTAATAATAATGTTTCCTGCATATGAAGTGCAAGAAATAATAGTAGCAAATAATAACAGTTTCTCTAACATTAAAATCCTCCAACTAATCCCTTTATATTATCGTATCTTTTAAAAAAAAGTTTAGTTTTATTTCTATAAAATTTCTTTTAAAAGAGACAGTACTTTATATATTTTACTTGTTTTTTAATATCTGTCTAGGAAAAACTTTTAAATAATTAAAATTAACTATTCCTTGATATATAAAGGAATATGTGTTATAATACATTGTGAAATGAAATTTTGAAAGGGAGTGGGCTTCTTAAGGCCCGCTTTTTCTTTTAGCTATGAAGAGGTGAAGAAATGGATAATAATTTAATTGTTCAAAAAGCTGAAGGAATCATAGGTCCACATGCTGAAAAGATGGGACTGGAGCTTGTAGATGTTGAATACATGCAAGACGGAGCTTACATGTACCTTAGAGTATATGTTGAAAAGCCAAATGATGAAATAAGCTTGGACGAATGTGCTGATCTTAGTCATGCAATTGAAGAAGAAGTAGATAACTTAATCAAAGACAAATTCTTTTTAGAGGTGTCTTCACCAGGTTTAGAAAGACCGTTAAAAAAAGAAAAAGACTTTGAAAGATTTGTTGGAAGTAAGGTTAAATTACTACTTAAACACAAAATTGAAGATAGTAGAAATATTACTGGTGTGCTAAAAAACTTTGAAGATTCTAATATTACTTTAGAAGTAGAAGAGAAAGAATTAGTTATACCCTATACAGAAGTAAAAAAAGCTAATCTTGTATTTGACTTTGATGATTTTTAAGCTAGGGAGGCAAAAATGAAAGGAAAAGATCTTAAGGTTTTCTTAGAAGCAGTTGAAATTCTTGAAAAAGAAAAGGGCATTCCTAAAGAAACTCTTTTAGAAACAATAGAGCAAGCGTTACTTGCTGCGTATAAGAAAAATTATGAAGAAGACGGAAATGTAGAAGTAGTTATTGATAGAGAAAGTGGAGATATCAAAGTCTTCTCTACAAAAGAAGTTATCGATGAAGTGTTGGATCCAGCTTTAGAAATCTCTTTAGAAGAGGCTTGGAAAGTAGATAAAAAAGCTGAATTGGGAGATTTTATTAAAGTAGAAGAAAAATGCGAAGACTTTAAAAGAAATGCTATACAAAATGGAAAACAAATAGTCATTCAAAAAGTAAGAGAAGCAGAAAGAAATAATGTGTATGAAAACTTCAAATCAAAGGAACATAGTATTATTAATGGTATTATAAGAAGGATTGATGAAAGAAAAAATATACATATAGAATTTGATAAAACGGAAGCTATTTTACCAATGGCGGAACAATCAGCATCAGACGTATATAGAGTTGGAGAAAGAATTAAAGTATATGTAGTTGAAGTAGAAAAAAGAAGTAAATTTCCTAAAATAGTAATTTCTAGAAAACATGAAGATTTCCTAAGAGAACTATTTAAGTTAGAAGTTCCTGAAATTGAAGATGAAACTATTGAAATAAAAGCTGTTTCGAGAGAAGCAGGAAGTAGAGCAAAAGTAGCAGTTTATAGTGAAGTAGAAGGTGTGGATACTATTGGAGCTTGTATTGGTCAAAAGAGACAAAGAATTAATAGTATCGTAGAGGAATTAAATGGTGAGAAAATTGATATTGTTGAGTGGAGAGAAGATAAAGTTGCATTTGTTTCTGCAGCGCTTAGCCCAGCAAAAGTTGAAAGTGTTGAAATATTAGAAGATGAAGTAACAGCAAGAGTTATAGTAGATTCTAGTCAATTATCATTAGCTATTGGTAAAAATGGTCAAAATGCTAGATTAGCTGC
>CAZFBB010000171.1:0-6028 GCA_964517235.1 uncultured Fusobacteriaceae bacterium | reverse complement strand
TTAATAAAAAAAAACCGTCATATTGACGATTCTTTATCCACCAAATATTACCTTAGACTTTATTTTATTGCTGTAGAAGGTCCACCCCAAGTAACATGAGCATTTAAAGTTCCTACCATTAGTATATATCTCATAACTTTTAAAATTACCTTTTTCATTTCCATCGCCCCCTTAATTCAAATATACTTTATGAAAAAAAAAAAATCAAATTATTTTCCTTAATTAGAACATTATGTTCTAAATTTTGTTTTATTTTCACTTGTTTTTTACAATTTTACATTTTTTTAAAAATAAACTTAATTGATTTATATTTTGAAAAGAAAAAAAAACTTTAATTTTTTTTTGGATTTTAAAGATATAAAACCCTATTTTATAAGGTAATTTATTGTATTTTTTCTTATATTATACTCTTTAATAAAACAAATTAAATTACTCCTTGTATAGTAAAATGCAACAAAAAATAAAAATCTCATAAATTATCCGACAAAGTATAAGTTTGACAAAAAAAGGATAATTTATGAGAAAAATATATTTTACCATTGAAGATAAATCGATAAAGCTACTAAAATAATTTATCATAAAAACTAAATATATACAAAATATCAATAATTATAGGAAAAGATAAATCTTCTATCTATAAAGAACTTAAAAGAAACCACATGACTCCTAGTAATTATAATCCCTCTAAAGTTCAGGAAAACTCTATAATTGTGGAAGATAAAATTAATTAAAAACTCCCTCATGGCTATGTTTATCGAGAACCTTATTAGAAAAATACACCTAAACGGATAACAGGTAAATAGAAAAAAGGAATTGGAAGAAAAGTCGAGAGTAAAGACATATTTCACTCACACCCTCTTCCATAAATGATAAGGATTAGAAAAATAATTGGGCATTCTTACTTTTTCCTCATACTCTTTAAATCTTAAAAACTCTTTTCCATTGTCACTTGTAGATATTTTTCCATTATTTAAAGGTATTTCTGAAAATTCTTCTATTAGCCCTTTGCTTAGTCTTTAATTTCCTATCTTTCATTATTCAACTATTGAATATCTTGTGACTCTACTAACACAAATTAAAAATTTTTCTTTGTTTATCTTTTTCTAGAACAATATCCAATTGGTAATGTCCAATTTTAATCCTTTTATTTGCTTTAACAGTTCTCTCTTCAATTCCTTTCTTATCTGCTATCCTTCTCCTTGTTTCTTTCCTATTTCTCTCAAGTTTATTAACATTTTAATCTGTGTAAATTCCAAAATTAAAAAAATAGTATACTTTCTCTCTATTCTATAATAAAAGGATTATATCCCATAATTAATTCTCCTTTATAATGATTAGTTGTACTTTCATTGTATCAAAAGATTCTAGTTATGGAATTTTTTTGTTGCACTTAATTATACAATGTGGAAACTTAGTTTTTTATGAAAAATCCGATAACTTTTTATATAAATTTAAAAAGATGTCTAAATGTTCATAGTTTTTTATTCTCAAATAATAAGACATAAAAGCAAAGCTTCCTTTTTGTCTATTACTATCTTTTAATACTTTATTAAATAACTCCCTATATTTTTCTACTTTATCTATATCTTTTTTCTTGTAAAGAACAAATAACTTATCAAAAGTATTTATATATTCATTTTCTCTAAACCTCTGATATTCTCTAAGAGCACAATCCAATGACTTTTCATAAAAATCAATAGCATCCTTTTTTTTACCTAAAAAATTAGCAATATCTCCTAAAGAATTATAACTTGCTCCCTTAATATATTCATTACCTTTTTCTACTTCTTTTTTTAAAAAATTATAATTTTTCTTTACTTTTTCTACATTATCCTCTTTCATAAATACACTAGCCAGATTAAGTTTAGCCCAAATTAAATAATCCCTGTCTCTATTATTTTTTCTTATAATATAATTATATATTTGTTTTGCTTCTTCTCTTTCTCCTAAGTCTGTTAATATATATGCTTTTTCCATCAATAAATCTACTTCTCTTTTATGGGAATAATCTAACCTCATCAACTTTTCCAAATAGAAAAGAGATTTTCTTCTATAAACAGTTCTATTAAAAACCATCGCTAAATTAAAAAATATTCTCTCTTTTTCATAAAGATTAACATTATCTAATTTTTCAAAATAATTTTCTTCAAAAGGATTTATATAGTCTACATCTTCAGTCATTATACACGCCCTTGTTAAATCTAAAAAGGCTTTTCCAAAGTGATCTGTATATTCGTTGCTTTCCTGTTTCATTATTAATAAAACTGCTATTTCCTTCATCTCTTCCCACAAAGTAAATTTTCTACTTAATTCTAATAATTTGCTAAAAAGATTTACCTGAGATTTTTCATTTATCATATTAAGCTTTATCTTTATTTCTCTATATTTTTTCAAAAATTCTTCTTTATCTTCAAGTTTTTCAAAATAAGCAATTAAATCCTCAACATATTCGTTTTCTATTTCAACTTTTTTCTTTTTAATATCTTCAATTTCCACTTTATAGTCTATCTTCTTTTCTTTCAGTATATCATTAAACCTTTTCACTAAATTAATTATATTTTGCTCTCTTATCTTCTTTACTCCACGCTCTAGTGATGTAATATATCCTTGTGTGTATAAATCACCTGCTAACTCCTTTTGAGTAATTTTAAATTTTTTTCTAAGTTCCTTAAGTCGTTCGTGTGGTTCTAAAAATTCTTTCATACCAGGCCCCTTTCCTGCTAATCTATCCCTATTATTACTTTATAGTATCAGATTTAAATCCTCAATTCAAATTATTAATATTAAAAAATTATATAATAATTAATGAGGACTTTATTTATGCACTTTTATCTAAAGTCTATTTTTATTTTTTCAATTAATGTAGCTTTATATCATTTTCATATAAAAATATAGCTAAGACATCTATTTCTTTTTCACTAACTTCTTTAAATTTACCTCCATTTAAAAAATATTTTTTCCCTTTTATTTCTATAGACCTTTGATTTATTACTTCTACCCAAAGTTCCAATTTTCCTAAACTTTTAGTCTTAAAATGTAGTTTTATATGGTCTCCAATAGAAAAGAGTTTATTTGAAAAAGTTACAAAACTTAATCCTCCAAGACTTATATCAGATGAAAAAGACTCGATTTTAGTATCTCCAATATAGGCTTCTATTGCTAATTTTATTGGATACCTCTTGTGTTTCCTTCTCCGCAACATATTTACCTCTTCAGGATATTCAATAGTCATTATTCTCTCTAAAATATCAAAATAAAGTATAGGACTATTAAAAGTGTACAAATCTTGATCGACTGGTATTAACACTTCTACATTTTTATTTCTTCTAAAATAGATATTTTTATGCTCATCTATAAGAACTAATTTTATCTTTTTTTCTATTTTTTCAACTTGAACTATACGTGCAAGGTGTTCCTCACTTGTTTCATTACTCTTTAATATTAGATAATTATCCACTTTCCCTATCATCTTCTACCTCCATGTACTGTCCCCTGCTTTTGTGACACATGCTCCCCCTACTAAACTTATGTAAAAGGTTTTAAGAGGCTTCTTAGAATGTAGCAATCCAATGGTTACTTTGATTACAAACCTCTAGTGTTAAGCTTAACCCTGTTTATATTTAATATTTAAACAGTAATTCACTTTAATTTTTTATACTTGCACCAAGGTCTCTAACTATTAAATGACCACACTCACAAGTATATATCTATTTGATACTTTTAGGTCATGTTTTTCCCTACTAGAAACTAGAGAAGTTTTACTTAATAAATAGAATTTATCTATCTTTACAAACTCTTTACCTCTTAGTTCAGTTTTATGATTAATCACTGTATTTATCCACCAATTTAGTAGATAGTTTGTGTAAAAAATCAAGTCTTTGTTTTTCAGAAGTAACAAATAATTTCTTCATTGAAAAATCTAAACAAACCTACTGTCTTATCCTTACTTGGAACTTTTTTTCAAATTTAGTAATGGCACTAACAAAATAAGTTCCTGTTGTTACTTGCTAATAATAGCAAATAATATTCTATATTTTTGAGGTCTTTGCCTATGAAATTTGGTTTTTAACAATTTTAATTTTGTAAATTTTAACATATTATCTTTAGTTCGTACTAAATTATTAATATTTTTACTTGTATAAAACTTGATATTATTTTTTTTGATTTGAATTTAGGATATTTAGCTTTCTTAAAAAAAGTTTCTAAAAGCAGTATCTGCATTTTTGAGTGCATATTGGAGAAAAATACTTTCTACTTTTTTAAGCCAAGTTAACTCTTTTTTTAAGATTTTAATCCTTTAACTTAATTAACATAAATAATTGATTTTTCGAGACTGAATACAAATAAAATTTTTTTAAAAAAGATGTTTTATTTGTCTTTGATTTTAGGTGTACCTCCATATAAGAGATTTAGATTAAATTAACGAAAGAAACATTAAGAATCGGGAGCTGTTTGAGCTCCTTAAGAGCGAGTTTTGAAACTTAGTCACTGTAGTGATTACTTAATCTTATTTCTTATATGAATACTTGATTTTTACTGAATAAGGAAGGAGTTATCCAACGCAGATTCAGTTATATCTCCCAAGACGTTCTATTACTTTTGTATCAAGACAAAAATAATGATGTTTTTTCAAAAAACTAGTTGTTTGTCTTCAACCTGTTGATTTTTCTTCATTCTTATATAACTCAATTCTTTAATTGAGAAAATGACTATATGTAAATCTAATAGGAGCAAAAGGCTTGTGTATAAAAATTAGTCCTTTTTGTTTAAGAGATATCCTAAACTTAAAAGCTTTATTGATTTTCATAGCTACCTCCTTTGTATCAAAATTGTACAATATATTAATTTTTTACAGAAATTTTTAAGAAAATATTAAATTAAAACCTTTTGCTCTATCTCCCACCTAAGTAAACGAGGAAGTTTTTTCAAAACAATTCAGATAAAAAAGATTGTTCCCTTTGAAGTCACTGAAAAGACCTAAAAATTTTAATTTTTCATAATTTGGATAGTTTATAATTTAATAAAATCAATGGTATTACTTTTGAAGTTTTCAAAGTTGGACTTTTTCACAGACCCTTTTCCTTTTATCTTCTGTATTTTTTTAAAATTCCTTGGTTTTTTTTTGACTTTTATCATTATTTTTAAAAAATATCTTTCTTTTAATACATAAACAATTGTTAATAAGAAATAATCATTGCAAAGATAAGTTATGTAGTGTATAGTAACTTAAATAGCAACTTAGGAGGTAATATGAAATTAGTTAAAATTTTAAATATTGCCACTTATGCAGGTAGAGTAATGCTTGAAAATGGTGGTGAAACATATAGAGTAGAAGAAGTAATATACAGAATCTGTCATGCATATAATATCGAAATTGATTGTTATGCCACTATTACTGGTATAATGGCAACTGTACGTAATTTAGAGGGAGAACATGAATCTACCACAATAAGAATTATACATAGAACTATGAACCTTGATATTATTCATAGAGTAAATGATTTATGTAGAAATGTCCATTTATATACCTTAGATGAATTTTATAAAAAACTTTTAGAAATCAAAAACGAACCAAAGTTTAGTTTAAAAATTAATTTAATTGCTTATTCATTAGCAGGTGCTTCATTTACACTGTTATTTGGTGGAGATTACAAGGACTTTTTAGCCTCTATGCTAATTGGTGTTATTATCTTTTATATCAATAACTATTTTGAAAACTTTGATGTAAATAGTTTTTTTGTAAATTGTATTGGAAGTTCAGTCCTAGCTTTTATGGCTGTTATATTTTACAAACTAAATCTAATTGATAATTATGACTTAGTAATAAGTGGAACTATAATGTTATTAGTTCCCGGTATGGCTCTTACAAATTCCGTCAGAGATTTAATTGCTGGTGATTACATGGCAGGTATTGCTAGAGGAGTAGAAGCCTTTTTAATTGCTACTTCCCTTGCAGCAGGTTCAGGAGTAATATTAGCTTTATTTTTATAGGAGAAGTTTATGATTATACAAAGTTTTATAGCTATCT
>CAZFBB010000170.1:0-6082 GCA_964517235.1 uncultured Fusobacteriaceae bacterium | reverse complement strand
ATTTTAAGGCTGATGCCTATTTTTTTTTTTTTTGAAAAACGCACAAGTCGAGTATATTAATTAAATTGCAAGAGATAAAAATTTTTCTTCTACTGTGTTGTATAATTAAATGTGACAAAAAATAGAAATCTCATAAATTATCTGATAAAGTGCAAGGCTGACCGAAAATAGAAAAGATAATTTATAAGTCAAGGATATTTTACCAATTGAGTTAAAGAAAAAGGGAAAATATAAATCTAAGAGATTTAGTGGAAGAGAAGAAAAATAAGAAACAAAAAACCTATAGAAGAAAGGTGCCAAAAAGCAAATAACAGAGAAGAAATGGGGCATCTTGAAAGGGTTTCAGGTTGAAGACAAACAACTACTTTTTTCAAAAGATATCATTACTTTTGTATCAAGACAAAAGTAATACAACGTCTTAAGGACATAACTGAATTTACGTCAGACAAATCTTCCTTATTCAGTAAAAATCAAGTACTCATATAAGAAATAAGATTAAGTAATCATTATAGTCACTAAATTTCAAAACTCGCTCTTAAGGAGCTTAAACAGCTCCCAATTCTTAAGGTTCCTTTCGTTAACTCAATCTAAATTTCTTATATAGATACATATAAATAAAAAAACAAATAAAACCTCTTTTAAGAAAATTTTATTTGTTTACAGTCTCAGTCGTTAGAAGCGACTCTTTTCTTGTAGATTTTTTATGGATTTTGCAATATCTTTAGCTTTTGAACCATAGATTACCTGTATACTTGTTTTTCCAGATTTAATAACACCTTTTGATCCTAGTTTTTTAAGTTCATTTATATCTACTAAATCTCTATTTATCAATTCTAACCTTAAACGTGTAATACAAGCATCGGTAGAAATAATATTTTGCCTTCCTCCAAGGGCAAGAACTATTTTTGGAGTCAAAGACACAATATCATCTTTTTTCTCATCTTCATTTTCTTTTTTTTCTTCTACTTTTACAAATTCTCTTCCTGGTGTTTTCAAGTTAAGCTTGTTAATAGTAAAGTAAAAAATAATAAAATATAATAAGAAAAAGAAGAACCCAATGAGTATTATACTAGAAGCATTAGTTGCTTTTGAGCTGTTAGTTATAAAATCAATAAAACCTCCTGAAAAAGCAAAACCGTGCAAAACACCCATATAATTAGTCATAGCTAAACTAAATCCAGTTAGGATAGCATGAATAAAATATAACAATGGTGCTATAAACATAAAACTAAATTCTAAAGGTTCAGTTATACCAGTTAAGAAAGAAGTTAAGGAAATTGTAAGAAGTAATCCTGCTACTTTTTTTCTGTTTTCCTTTTTTGCACTAAGATACATTGCCAAACAAGCTCCCGGTAAACCAAACATCATTACAGGATAGAAACCTGCAAGATATTTTCCTGCTAAAGGATCTCCTGCTAAAAATCTAAAATAATCACCGGTTATTACCTCTCCTGTAGAAGTAACAAACGTTCCCAATTGATGAAAAAATATTGAATTAATTACTTGATGTAAACCAATTGGAATAAGCAACCTATTTAAAAAACCAAATACAAACGGTCCCATAGAATTCGAATTTGCAGCAGTAATTCCAATACTGTCAATTATACCTTGGATATTTGGCCACATTACACCAAATAAACCAGACAGAAAAACAGAATAAATAATTGTCATTATTGCAGCAAATTTTTCCTTACCAAAAAATCCAAAGGATTCAGGTAATTCTCTTGTATGATACTTATTATACATACTACTACCAATAAACCCACTAATAAATCCACTTAATACACCCATGTCTATATTTGAATTGATACTTCTCGCTCCTGCAATTAATATAAAATTTGCAGCTAAACTGGCTAATCCAGCAGCACCTGCATTTCCCTTAGCAAGACCAATACCTACACCAACTGCAAAAAGATGTGTTAAGTTATTCGGATTTATAAGTGTTGAACCACTAGCTTGAATAAAATTTATCTTTAATAGATCTCCACCTAATCTATCTAATATAGCAGCGATAGGAAGTATAGCTATAGGTAGCATTAGAGCTTTTCCTAGTCTCTGCATCTTATTAAAAATACTCATATTTCCTCCTTAGAGATAGCATCCTTCACTACACTATAATAACACAAAATGCTTAGAAACAAAATACCTTATACAAAAACATACACGTTTTTTCTAAGAAATAATTTTATCTCTAAATTTATAAAAGTTTGAGATAGAGTTTTACATTTGGAGTGAAGGAATTTTACTATGGAAAAAGAATCAAGAAATCAAAGTAATATACCGATACTAATAAAAATATGACAGGAGGGGAAATATGAGAATAATAGCTATTTTAATCCTATTTTCTACATTGGTATTTGGAGAAGTAGGTATATATAGAACAGATTTGGTTTTAAATGATAAAGATGAAGTTATTGGGAAGAATTATTATAATAATTTTGGTGAATTATTAAAAAAAGTAATCTATAAAAAAGATAAAGAAGGTTTGATTAAAAGAGGAGAAGTTTATGAAGTATTAGAAGAAGATATGCTTATAGGAAGTGAAGAATATCTTTATAACAATGGAGAAATAAATATAGTAATATTCAAAGACAATGATAATGAGATAAAAAAAGTAAGTTGGTACTATGAAAAAAATGGTGAATTATTAGAAGAGATAAGAGATGGGAAGAATAATTTGGTTAGATATTATTCCCATAAAGAAGGTGGATTTGAAGATGTAACTAAAAGAGTTTTGATTGAAAATAACCTAGATAAGTTGGTGATAGTAGAAAAGGATATGATAAATGCACTTATGCCTTTAGAAAGTTTAAAAGATAGATTAATGTCAAATGAAAATTTAGAAGTAGGAAATACTCTTAAAACACTTGATTTTACATATAGTAATAAAATGGAAAATTTAGGTGCTCAGATAGTTGTAGATAGTATTAAAGATTATGTTGGTTCAGAGGTAGTGCTAATGCCAGGATTAGCTTTTACTGGTGTAATTGAAATTGGACAGATAAAATATAAAGATATAAAAAGGGTAATAAAAGAAGAAGAGTTGTTTATTACAAGAATTAGAGGAGATAAACTAGTGGAGTTAGTAGAAAATTTTTTACTTCTCCCCTCTAACCATCGTGAATTTTTACATAGTGCTGGATTAGCATTTAAAAGAGATAAAAATAGGAAGTTGATAGAAGTAAAGGTAGAAGGTAGCTTGATTGATGAGAGAAGAGACTATACAGTTGTTATTCCTAAATATATAAAGGAAGGAAAAGGAATTTATTTTACTTTTATCAATGAAAATGCCTATAAATTACCATATAGTACAAGTATATTAGTGAGTAATTATCTAAATGAAATTAAAAGTATTAATGATAGCTATATATTGGAAAAAAGACATAAATAATAGGTAAAAGGCTGAATTCATCTTGAATCAGCCTTTTGATTTATAAGAATTATCAAATAAAATCATAGTAAAGTTAGTTTGAAAAATTATTTTTATTTAATATGATTTTTTCATTTGCTTCTAATTCAGTTTTATAAACTATTGAACTAATAGACTCTTCACTATTAGTAACTTTTTGTAAGATAATATTGGCATAATCCCAAATTGCCCATGTCATTTCAGGACTATGAGGTATCAAGTAAGGATAATTATATTGTTCTAAAACTTTTCTTAATTTTTCCTCTTCTTCTGTTACTTTAATATAACTTGTATCTATTTTGATAGTAGGTGTTAAGCCCATATCAATTAATCTTATTTGATTATTATAATTGGTTAAAAACTTTATAAATTTTGTAGCATCCTTTTTGTTCGGACTAGTTTTTGAGACCATTAGTATATCTGAATTAATTGGTGATAATGTCTGATACTGAGAGTTAAATTGAGGTAAAAGAGCAATTTTATATCTCTCATTTTTTAATTTTTCTAAAGCCCATGAACCTGTAATAATTGCTGCACTAGTTCCTCTTTGAAAAGAATCAATTAAAAGATCCTCTGAATCTATATTTTTAACAAGCCCTTCTACTAAAAACTCCCTAAGGGTATATAATGAATCTAAAAATTCATTAGATGTAAAAAGGATTTTGTTTTGTTTATTCAAATAAGTTCCACCAAAACTTGTTAAAAGTGGAATATGAAAATAACTATTGGTAACTTGATAACTGAGAGGGCTAATACCTTTGGGCAGAGTTTTAATTAATTTCCGATAGTCTTCTATATTTTTAGGTTCTTCCTTAAAATATTTTGGATTATAGACAACAAATATATTTTCAACTTTTAATGGAATACCAAAAAGATTATTTTTATACTTACCTAGATTAAGAACGTTTTTTAAAAATGTAGATAAGTACTTTTTACTATAGTAGTTGTCTAAGGGTTCTATCTTATTTCTCAAACTAAGAGAGGGAATCCAGTCGTGTTTTCCAATTAATATATCTGGACCAGTAAAAATAGAAGTATTTTTACTGTATTTTTCCAATAAATTATCAAAGGGAAAGTAGTAACTTTTTATAATTGTATTTTGTCCATCATCTTTCATAAGTTCATTATATTCTTCAACAAAAAGTTCCAATAAATTTCTCTTATAACCTTGCCAGCTGTGCCATAAAACTATATTTTTTCCAAATGTTAATGTGTTAACTAATAAAAATACTAATAATTTCTTCATAATTCACCTCTGTATAGCATTATACTCTTTTTTTTGAAAAATAGAAAGAGTTAGCTTATGAAACTAATTTCTTCAAAATTTATAGTATATGTGTTGTTAGTATTTTTGAAAATTATAGATATTTGTTTTTTTGTTAAATTTTTTACTAGTAGGTAGAGGAACCTGAAATCCATATTCTTAATTCTGCTTCTAAGTCAAGGTCACCAGTAGTTTCAACACTGAAAATATTGATTTTTGTATATGGTATAAAGATAACTTTAGTTTTTTTACCTATAATTCCTTGTTTATTAACTAAGATTAATCTTTTATTTGTAAAGAGAAATACATCTCTAATAAGTAAAAAAGCTTTTTCTATACTTTCATCTTCTACAAATAACACTTCATACTCTTTTTTAACTTGTTCATTGCTAATCTGACTTGCATTTTCGAGTATATCAAACATTAATCCCCATATGGTACCTCCTAAATTATAATAATATAGAGTATATTGTAGAATTAGGTAAAAAACAAATAATAAAGATTAAATTATACTTTTAGTGATTAAAGAAAATTGTATATATTTTCAAAGAAGGCTTATTTAATTTGCTTTTGAGGGCAAGTATATTTTATTTACAAATTTTGTTAGGTATGATAAAATGAATGGAAATGTTTTAATAGGAGGAACACTATGATTGGAATAGGAATAGTAGGTTTGCCAAATGTTGGGAAATCAACACTATTTAATGCTATAACAAAAGCAGGAGCAGCAGAAGCAGCAAATTATCCATTTTGTACAATAGAACCAAATGTTGGGATGGTAACTGTACCAGATTCAAGATTAACTAAATTAGCTGAAATAATAAATCCACAAAAAACTTTAGCAGCAACAGTAGAGTTTGTTGATATTGCTGGATTAGTAAAGGGAGCAAGTAAAGGTGAAGGCTTAGGTAATAAGTTTTTAAGTAATATTAGAAATACAGCAGCAATATGTCAAGTTGTAAGATGTTTTGAAGATGGAAATATAGTTCATGTAGATGGTTCTGTAGATCCAATTAGAGATATAGAAGTAATTAATGGAGAACTAATCTTATCTGACCTTGAAGCAGTAGAAAGAGCTATTGAAAAACAAGGGAAATTATTAAGGGGGAAAAACAAGGAAGCACTAGCATTAATGCCAATTTTGGAAAAATGCAAGGCTCATTTGGAAGAGATGCAACTTTTAAAAACTTTGGATTTTAGTACAGATGAATTTGTCCTTATAAAAGGATATCAGTTTTTGACTCTTAAACCAATGATGTTTGCAGCGAATGTTGCAGAAGAGGATTTGGCTACAGGTAATGAATATGTAGAAAAAGTTAGAGAATATGCAAATAGTCTTCAATCGGAAGTAGTAATAGTTTCTGCAAAGGTAGAAGCTGAATTATCTGAAATGGAAGATGAAGATAAAG
>CAZFBB010000169.1:0-6117 GCA_964517235.1 uncultured Fusobacteriaceae bacterium | reverse complement strand
CTTTCCCTTTACCTATCTTTTAATAGCTCAAATAGCCTTTTATTAATATAAATAACTTCTTTCCCTACTTTTTCACTAGTTAATATTCCTACTTCTTCTAAGCTCTTTAAGTATTTACTTACTGTTTTTCTACTACCAAATCCTTCAGATTCAAGGTGGCTCCCTTTAGTATATACTTCTTTAAATATAAGCTCTATAAGTTCCTTAGTATAGATTTTAGGTACCTTTTCTTTAGCTTCTGATATAGTCTTCTCTATTAATGCTTTTATGTCTATTGCAATTTGAAGTGTTTTTTTAGAAGTTTCTTCTATAGCTTTTAGAATATATAATATCCATTCACTCCAGTTTTATTCTTTAGTTACTTGATTAAGCAACCTATAGTACTCTCCCTTGTTTCTAATTATATATGAACTTAAGTATAGTATTGGAGAATCTAATAATCCTTCTTTTATTAAATAGATGATATTTAATATTCTTCCCGTTCTTCCATTCCCATCATAAAATGGGTGAATAGCCTCAAACTGATAATGACTAACAGCTAGTTTAATTAATGGGTCTATATCATCCTCTATGTTATAGTAGTTTTCTAGGTTAGATAATAGCTCTCTAATAAGGACTTCCCCTATAGGAGGCGTATATATAACTTCACCAGTTACTTCATTTTTTAGAGCGGTTCCAGATACTTTTCTTATCCCACCTTGGTTATCTTCCAATAGCTCTTGTATTTGAATAATTCCATTAGTTGAGATAAAACCTTTATTTCTAACTAATTCAACACCTGCCCACAAGGCTTTTTTATAGTTCAATACTTCTTTAGTTTGGGCATCTATATTTTTTTCATCTGTTGCTATTGCTTTATAAAGGCTATCATTAGTTGCAATAATATTCTCTATTTCGGAACTTGCTTTAAACCGACCTTTTCTATTTCATTATTTTTCTAAGTAGTTAATTTTTTTCTTATAATTTTACCAATATGAGTATGTGTATGATGAATACTATGATTGTTACATATGTCCAAATGATAAAATATTAAAATATACAACAACAAACAGAGAAGGATATAAAGAGTATAAAAGTAATAAAGAAGTTTGTAAGTCTTGTCCATATTTGACTAAATGTACTGAAAGTAAAAATCACACAAAGCTAGTAACAAGACATATATGGGAAGGATACATGGAAGAAGCAGAGGAGATAAGGCATAAAGAAGGAATGAAAGAACTTTATTCTTTAAGGAGTCAAAGAATAGAAAGAGTTTTTGCAGATGCAAAAGAATTATATCAAATGAGATATACAAGATACAGAGGGGTAAAGAGAGTTACAATGGAACTTACCCTCAAATTTGCATGTATGAATTTGAAAAAGTTAGCAATATGGAAAGATAGAGATTCTATCAAAAGGTCTATTTCTCATGGATTTTTCTTTGAACTACTAAAAAATCTATTAAATTTACAAAAAAAATAAAAAAAAACTAATTAATATTATAATAAGTAGTCGTTTGTCTTTAATAAAGCAGAAAAATTAATATCCTCTTTTAATCCAGCTTCATTAAGCCATTTAGGGATAGTAAGTGTTCTCTTAATTGCCTTATTTTGCATTTCATCCCTTACAGGTTGCATATGAACTTTAACAAACAAAATAGATTGCCCTTTCTCTAGCTCTATTTCGTGTAGTTCTGAAGCTTTTGGGATAACCTCTTCGTCTTCTTCCATTCCGTATAAGTGTAACTCAAGACAATCTTTAGCCATAATCATTTCTTCTTCAGTATTTTTAGCACAAGAAAGTGCACCACCAATTAAAAAAAGATTATCTGAAAGAATAAAAATTCTAAACAATGTATTTGTAGGGACAATTCATAGCTTTATGATTAGATTTTTTATTGAGTCATTTTTAAATGGGTCAATGTCACAGAAGAAGACTTACAAAATACAAAAATGATTATTATAGATTAGGATATGTAACTTTCACAAGAGCGAAAAAGCTATTAGTTTTAAGTTGTTTGGAAGAATTAACCGATAATGAGATTGATGCACTAAAAGAATTGAATATAAAACCTGTATAATTTCAAATTCTAAAAGGAGTACAAAAAAGGTATGAAAATTAATATCTACATGGAGCTTATTATTGGATAAATTTGATTTTTGAATAACAGGCTTTAGTAAAAATATCGAAAGTACTATATTACAGCACTTTTATTTTTTTGAAAAAAATCCAATTCAAAAGAGGAAATCCCTAAGGCAAGTGACACTAAAACATTTGACTTAAAAGAAGGGGAGTTTATTGTATTGGTAGAAGCTGATTTATTGGCTTTTAGAAGGAAATATGATACTAAGACTGTAAATAAAAATTTAACAATACCTAATTGGCTTAATGAAGAAGCTAAAAAGTGTAAGATTAATTTTTCAGCAGTGTTAAAAAAAGCATTGCTAAAAGAACTAAATATACAAGAGTAACCAAGAACCAAGAGGCTCTTTTTTGGGTGTCTTCCCTAGTTTTTTGGCCTAGTAGATAAGAAAGAGATATTATTTTGGTTAAGAAATAGAAATGGGTGGTGTGTCATGTTAAGCGTACCACTTTATTTTTTCCCAGAAAATTTCTTTTGAGGTAAAATAACCCAACACTTTTTTGGTCTATTTCTTATCAGACACTACTCTATCAATTTCATTTTTTGTAACATTGCTAAAATCTGTCTTCTTTAGATAGAATTCTCTTAATACCCCATTAAAATTCTCATTATTTCCTTTTCTCCCTCTACTTCAAATATAGTAGGACAAATATATTTATCTCTCTTCATAGCATTACTCCTCCTTGCTAGAAAATATTAGGACAGGGCTTATTTAAGCCCAGCCTTTTTAAGGATTTAAGGATGTTGTTATATACAATTTTATCTCTTTCTTCTTTTCTTTCTCTTTTTCTTAGAACTAGCAATTTCTATCGATACAGTGCTTTCGTCCTTTGGCCATAGTACTACCGCAACAGTTCTATAAACACTAATACCTGTTACTAAATTTAGTGCTAATCTAAAAGATGAAGCATAAACATTATCAACGGCTAAAGTAAAAGCTTTTTCCTTAAATATAATAGAAATTATAATAAAATAAAGTATCGATACTAACATTGGAGTACTTCCCCACGCTACTGCAGCTTGAAGTTCTTTAATATCAATAACGGCTCCCCTTGACTTTTTTGATACAAATTTTATAGTGTATGAAAATAAAAATAAAGCCAGTAAACCAATACCTCCACCTACTACAAATGCTCCAACAAATGCAGAAAATGCATTATACTCCTCACCAAAGTTTGATGCTTGCAATTGAAATAACCAATAAGACATTCCAACAATAATACTTATAGCATATGTAGTTTTATAGTCTTTTTCTTCTACAATTGCTAATATAACCTCCTTTGGATTTGTTAAAATCTTTAATAAATACGTTAAATTTTTTCTCATCATATCTCCTTTAAATTTCACTTTTATCTTCTATTCTTTTATATATTTCTATCTTACTTATATCCTGCTTATTATAATTAATGAGCATTTTAACATTTTTTGATTGAAAGGTAAAACTTTCTCCAGTATTTAATTTATATAATTTTTTCAAAAAAGAACTTGTAACAAATTCATCATATAATATTGCTACACTTTCTATTTTCTTTACTTCATTAAATAAAGAACTTTGCAGTTTAAGCAAGTTGGAAAATTGTTCTTCAATAACTTTAATTAACACATAGCTATTATCATCTTCCTTTAATCTTTCTACTTCTACACTTAATTCTTCCTCGATTATACCTTTACTTTTTATATTTTCAAGAGCCTCCATTATTCTACTAGTTTTTTCCTCTTTTAGCAATTCAAATATTACCAAAAAAGCTTCTTCATAATTTAGATAATTATTATATTTAGCAAGTATTTTTACAATTTCACTAGATATTCTATTATAAAGTTTGTTACTTATGACAACTTTTATCCCTATAATTTTATTATTTTTACTATCACCTTTTTTTACCTTTTCATATGTTACCATATATTGAGAGTTATCAGATATATCTTTTGTAACTTTTTTTAATACAAATCTTTCAAAATCATAAAATCTCTCATAAGAATTAATATTAAAAAGTTCCTTTAATTCTTCTATGCTATAATCTAACTCCTTTAATGTTCCAACACCATAACAGCATTTATAATAAAACTTAATAGAAAACTGTTCCTTTAGATTAAAGATAGTTTTTATATCATAATCATCCTTTTCTCCTTTTACAAGGTCTAATAACCTATTACATAAATATAACTTCATATATTTATCTTCTATTTCAAAGGAGCTTAATAAACTAATTGACCCTTTTTTTCCATCAAAGGAATAATTTAAAGATTTTTTCTGTAATTTTAATAAAAACTTTAAAAATTTATCTTCTTCAAGATTCAGCATCTTCAACATACCATTTATCTTATGGTAACTTCGAGTTTTTTTTAATTCAGAATCAATTAAATAATTCATAAATAAATATTCGTTTTTTGTAAGATTTGTAGAAAAAGTTATATCTAAATTAGAAAATTTAGAAATTTTCATTTTTTTTACCTCCTTATCATAAGAAAATTTAAAAAATTTTATTTTTTTTTATTAAATTTTCCTATTTTCCATCTTTTTTCAAACGAAAATATACTTATTTCTTTTTCACACATTTAAATTATATAACTATTTTTATTGATTTGTAAAGAAAAATGTTTTTTTTGTTTAAAGTTCGAACGAAAATAAGACATTCTTTTCAATAATTTGACGTTTTTTTTCTATTATGGTAAAACATTAGCAAGAAGAGGAAATTGGAGTATATTCCACTTTTTCTAATTACAATGGCCAAAAAAAGTTAGCTAACATATGGAGAACTATGGAAAAGGAAAGTTTATTAAAAAAAATACAAGAGATAAAAGATTTGGCATTTAATTCAATTAAATATGCTAAAAAAAAGAATTTTATAGAAGCAGAAAGACTCTTAGAAAAAGCAAAAGAAATTAGTGTAGGAGCATTTGAGTTAGAATCAAATATACTTAGTTATGAAAATGATTTAGATATTAATTTTCTTAATGTTTATTTAAAAGGAACTCTTATGAATGCTATATTAATTAGGGATTTTGCAGAAGAGTTAGTAGAAGTTTATAAAAGATATTTGTATTAACCTTGGGAGGATGAAAATGAACAAATTGATGAAGTTTATTGAAGAAAAAATCGGTCCATTTGCAAATGCAATGGGGTCACAAAGACATATGCGTGCTGTTAGAAACGGGATAATTGCCACTTTACCACTTACTATTGTAGGATCATTCTTTGTTGTATTCTTAAATGTACCTATAAATGGATATGCTGAAATAATTGCTCCATTTAGAAATGCTTTAGATGTACCATTTAGATATACTGTTGGTATTATGTCCTTATATGCTGCATTTGGTATTGCTAGTTCACTTGCAAAAAGTTATAAGTTAGATGAGTTAAGCAGTGGATTTTTAGCAGTTGTAGCTTTCCTTATCTCATCTGCTGTACCTGTAAGAACAGCGGGAGCTGAAGGAGTTATTGCTGCTGGTAGATGGTTACCAATTGGTAAACTTAGTGCTGCTGGATTATTTGGTGCTATTGTTGCTTCTATAGTTTCTGTAGAAATCTATAGATTTATGAAGGAAAAAAATATAGTTGTTAAGATGCCAGAAGGAGTTCCACCTGCAGTTGCAAATTCATTTAGTGCTTTATTACCAACTATAGTAGTTATATTATTATTCTGGGTTATTAGATATACTTTCAACTTTGATATAAGTCAATTTTTAAGTATGCTTATTATGCCTCTTAAAAATGTTTTAGCTGGAAATTCATTATTAGGTGGACTATTAACTGTTTTCCTTATTGTATTCTTCTGGATGCTTGGTATTCACGGACCAGCTATATTGGGACCAGTTGTAAGACCTATTTGGGATACAGCCATTGCAGAAAACATGGAAGCTTTTGCAAATGGAGTTCCTGCTGACCAATTACCAAATATCTTTACTGAACAATTTTTACAATGGTTCGTATGGGTTGGAGGAGCTGGTACAACTTTAGCATTAGTTCTATTATTTATGGTATCAAAATCAAAATA
>CAZFBB010000168.1:0-6126 GCA_964517235.1 uncultured Fusobacteriaceae bacterium | reverse complement strand
AGTTTGATGTTAGTTCTTTGTACAAACATTTAAAAAATGGTTTTGATTACAATAGTAATAGTTATGATGGTAAAGAAGAGTTATTAGGATACTTTGATATAGATATAGACCTAAGTAAGTTTAAAGTAGAGTTTCGCAGGAGGCATGTAGAACTTCTTGGAGAAAAGAGTGACTTGGAAGAATTTAGGAATAAGTACGAAATAAGTCATTTAGTTTTATTTGATAGTGAAAAAAATCAATGGCATTTAGCCTTTGATGGATTGATAAGATTATGTTAAAGTTCTTGAATCTGAAGTAGGAATATAGTAATATTATATAAAAGAAAGGGTGGATAATTTGATAAGAGAAATGTTACCTCAAAATTTAAAAAATGATTATAGAACATATAATTATTTATTTGGTCTTTTCTGTTATAATGAGGATTTAGTACTAGACTATTCTGAAGTAAAGTTTGTAGAAGGAAATATTTGTGTAATATTGGAACTTTTGAAAGAAAATAGTGAACACGAAATTATAGAAGAGAATATTCCTTATAATATTATGGGTTTATTTAAAAGAAATAAGTACATTAATAGTGTTAAAACTGATAATAGGAATACAACCATAGAGATAAAAAAGCATTTCATTGATGAAGCTGAAGAGTTTGCCCTTTATATTGACGAAAGAGTATTAGGACATACTAGAATGAATGATATAGCCGAGGTTCATACTGAGTTAATATCATCAGTCTATAATGAAATATTTGCAAATGTTGAGCAACATACAGAAAGTGAAATAGTTATCTCTGGAGGTCAATTTTATCTAAATAGAAAGAAAATGACATTTGTTATTGGGAACTTAACTAAAACCTTTAAAGAAGTAGTAGGTGTCAAAGATAGAAAAGAATTTACAGAGATAGAGTGTGTGAAATGGGCTCTTAAACAAGGGAACAGTACTAAAAAAGATTCAAATCTTTTAGGAGGTTCAGGTCTATCTATATTAGAACATATAATAAGTTCAAATAATGGAGTTTTTATTATTGCAAGTGGGAAAGCTTTTTATTATGCAGATTATCAAAATGGTGGGGAAAAAATTGTGGAAAAAGAGTTATGCCATAGTTTTCCAGGTTCAATTGTCATAATAACAGTTGATTTGACAGAAAATCTAGTTTTAAGTGATGAAGAGATGTATAAAACATTATAATCAGGAGGGAATTATGCGTTTAGATGTTAAAGAAATTATTTCAAGTGATATAGCGATTTCAAAAGATAGAGGAAAAATTTTGTATGATAGAATAGTTCGAGAGTTAAAAGAACAAGACGAGAAAGGAAGTAAAGAAGAAATTTTGGTGGATTTTTCTGAAGTAAAAAAAACAATAACAACTTTTTTTAATGAGTGCTATGGAATGTTATATAAAGAATATGATAGAGACTTTATTGAAAAATATATTCGTCTAGTGAATTTAAAGCCTATTGGAGAATTACAACTTAAAAACGTGAGAGAGAATGCACTATCATTTTTTGTTGATAGCAGAAAGGAAGTTGTAGCTCATGACAGTTAAAACACTTGATACTATTGAGATAGTATCTGAGTCAAACTTTTTATTTGATACTAATATTTGGTTTGAGCTTTTAGCAGCGTGCTTTGAATCAAGGGACGAAATAACTGGAAAAGTAAGTAAACTTTTAGAAAAAATACTGGAAGCAGAGGCAACAATACATATTCCAAGTGCTGTTATGTCTGAACTTTTTAATAGGTATTTACGTAATGAGTATGAAAAAAATGCTTTGATAAATGGGGGACTAGATAAATATCATTATAAAAGGGATTTTAGAGGTAGTAATGTAGGAAAGGAAAAGCAACATTTTTTTATACACCAAATGTTAAATTTTTTAGAAGAATTTGGTGTGGAAAAAGTTTCGGATAACTTTGCAGAAATAGAGACAAGGAACATTCTTGAATTGGAGAGAAAAAAATATGATTTTAATGACTCCCTTTTGGTTAGGATTTGTGAAATAAATAGCTATACTTTTGTAACTAATGATAAAGATTTTAGAAGTTATGAGGATCTTGATTTTACAGTATTACATGTAAAGTGAGGCAAATTTATTAACTTGCCTCATTTTTAGTTAAATTGGTGTTTATCCGTAACATGAAGCAAATCAAAGTCATAGATAAGATTATAATTTTGGATGTTTAGATAGCAAAAGCTATGTATTAATATTTCTATTTTTTAGTATTTTCTGTTTTTAAATTTGGATTTAAATAAATTAACTTTTCTTTAATAAATTCTATTGGAAAATCTGGATTGAAATTAAGAGCATTCCATAATTCTTCCCCTACAGGAGTAAGGGTAATATTGTTAATATGTAGTTCACAATTTAATGAAATCAAATTAAACAATGTTTCACCGTTTCTATTTTTAAATTCTATGTTCTTATTATTTATTTTTAATCCAATCCCCAAATAAGGGGTTTGAACAATCAATCCCGAAGCAGATAATGAAGATAAAAGGTTGTAAGTTATCCCAAAATTTCTGTACTCTTCATGTGATTTTATATAATCAGCAATAATAATACTAGGAGAATTGTCTACAAAAAATATAAACTTTGAAAGGGTTTCAAAATTCTTACAATCCTCTTCATTTAATATAGACACAAGATGAAGAAGTCTTTTAGATATAGAATTAGTATTTTTTAATTCTTCAGATAATAATTTTGCCCACATTAGTTGTATATCTTTCTTAGAAGAAAGTTTGGCTTTTTCAGAAAAGTACATAAACCAATCCTCATCTAAATCCTTAACATCGTCTTCAGATTCTATAAATTTTGTACTTTGATTGATAATGCTTTCTAAGTTTTGCTGTTTCTTTAGTTTTAATGCTTGTAATCTTGTAATTCTAAGTTCTTCTATACTAAGTTCATTTTTTACTTTTATTTTGTTAGCAATGGAATTAGCTTTAGCATTTGTAATAGTAGAAATTGGATTCCAAAGAACTTTATCGATTGAATCCCATACTTTACAAAGAATTTTTGTATCTATATCTATATTAACAAGGTTTCCCACAATTCAAATCTCCTTTGTTATTTTAACAAAATACTTTTATTAATGATTCTTTACACCTATTGGCATTAAATTTATCATTAGTATTTTGAAAAATAATTTTTTCTATTCTATTTTCATTTGGCCATAATTCTGACCTAAAGTGTTCATCAATTTCAATAACTTCAGTAACAGTATTATTAGCTGAATCAGTAAGTATAAACTCTAATTCATTAATAATATGTTTTTGAGTAGAGCTATCATTGATAAGCCTTAAAGTCACTTCAATAGAATTTCTACTTTTCTTTATTTTTTCAATAACACCTTTTATATCTTCATTATGACTTGCATTTCTTTCAATAAGTTCATTTACTTTACCTAAAAATTTTTCTTTTGATCTATCCCAATTGTTACCATTAGGGTCTTCAAGTCCAAATGTCTCCTGAACTTTAGTTTTAAATTCATTTAACCTATAAGGGTCGCTCATCTTAAAGCTAATTTCTCTAGGGTCTATAGCACCATCAATTTTACTAAATTCAAATTCAGGCAAAAGGATAGAAGTAGACTCTGTAGAAGTAGCCCAAGTTGCGCCCATTTCATTTAAACATGCAACACTTTTATAATAGTTTTCTGATAATATAAATATTACCCATATACCTTGGTCATATTGTCTTTTTATATACTCATATATATTTTCACCATTTGGAATCCCATACTCCTCTATAGAACTACAGAATATTTTATCACTTGTTTTGGGTAATCCAATATCAGTCAATAAATCAACAAATGCTTTAACATATTCGGCATCTTTTGATGCGTGACTGATAAAAATTTTAGATATATTTAAATTAGGTAAATTTTTAGTTGTCGAAGAAAATCCGTAATTTAAAATAGAAGTTAACATATTTAGTCCATTTTGAAGTTCAGAAACATCCTGACCTTCCATTTCAGGGTACACAAAAGAAGCTGTAGTATTCATAAAAGATTGACTCTTCTTTTTTCCAAAGTGAAAGTCTAAGTAGTAACGGGAATCACTTCTCCATCTGTTATAATCATTCTGGTCAATTACAAAATAGGTTCCTCCTCTATAAAAAGTAGTCATTTTAGAAGCTTCTAGTTCGTTTCCTCTATTAACTAATTCTTCCAATAATTTGATTTTTTCCATATATCCTCCTACAATTTATACACAACTTCTACCACTTTACTACCATATAAAGGTAGCATGTATCTAAAGGCAACAAAGCATTCGTGAATTATTTCCATAAAAAAAAGAATTATTACAATTCTTTCCTTATGCTAAATTATTATTTACTTATACTCTATTATTTCCATTTACAACATAATAATACAACTTTCGAATAATATTTGTCAACAATATTTTACCATTGTTGAAAATTTCAAGTATGAAGCTCAATTTTTCTCATCTTAAAATCTACTACAAGGCTCATACCCTAATGCCTCTGCTTCTTCAATGGTATAACTTGCATAAATTGATTTAAGATATGAACACTCTTTGTGATGATATTTCTTACCTGATTTAGTTACATATACAACTTGACTAACCTTATCTTTTTTACCCTCTATTTTAGAATTATTATCACTTTTAATAAAAGTCTTGCTATTAGATTTCTTGTTTCTTCTATATTTCCAAGGTTCCAATGGATTTTTACTTTTCCACAGTCCAAGTTTATAATTTCGAGCATACTCTTGAGCCTCTTTTAAAGCATTATCATTTTTAGCACAGGTTTCATACCACCACGCATATCCATTTTTCACCATTTCTTTATTTAGATAATTGTCATCATAATAGATTTTACCAATTTTTCTACCATATCTATCTGTGTCTGTTACCTCCACTACTACTTCTTTATTTAGCACCCTATTTAATACAAACTCCTTTGCTTCTAGCCCATATTCTTGAGTACTTTCTGGGGCATCAATACCGTAAAAACGAATTTTATATTTCTTAGATTTTGTTTGAAGATGCAAAGTATCTTCATCACTTACATATGAAACAACTCCATTAAGTGTTTCACCTATTAATATAGTTGTCATCAGGCATAAAAATACTAATATTTTTTTCACTATTTCCCCTTTCCTATATTAACTATCTAATATAAACACAAAAAGGAACCTATAGCAGTTCCTAAACTTTATTCATTACCCAAATAACTTTACCACAAATACAAAAACTATCTTCCTTCCTCACTTCCCTTGATGGATAGTTTAGATTATCGGAACATAAATAAATTCTATTTTTGAATTTCTTATATCTTTTTACTATCATTTCACCATTATGAATGAAAACACCCATATCATCTTCATTTATTTCGACATTCTTCTTTACTAAAATTCTACAGCCATCCTGCAAAGTTGGTCTCATGCTATCATCATATATATTTATTATTACACAATTTTCAACCATATTTTCTGGCAAAGTGACAAAGTCTATTGGGTCTGAATTTGACTCTCCTCCTACCCCATCACTTAACGAATCATATACGGGTACATTAACCATTGTTTCTTTTATTGTTATTTCGCTTAAACTAAAGTCTTCCAGAATTTCTTCTTCACTTTCTAAGTATCCAACTATTTCATAAAGTTTTTTATAATCTATTTTTAGAGCTGTTGCTATTTTTTGTAATTGATACGGATTAATCCTTTTATTCGTTCCATTTAAAAGCAAATTAAGACTTTTAACATTTATATGTGCCTTAAATGCTAGCTGATTAAATCCTAAATTTCTTTTTTCTTTAACATCAATAATATATCTTGCTAATTTTTCCCTTAATTCTTTAGGAACTTCAGTATTACTTGACATATTTAAATCCCTCCCACGATAAATTTTATAATATCTATTTTACAAAGTAAATATACTTTCAAAAAAAACACTTTACTTTCTTCGTTTTGAAATGTATAATTTATTATTACAACATTGAATATATAAAATGATTGAAAAAATAAAATAAAAAACAAGGAGATTATAAGAACTTTTAGTTACTAAAAATCTCAATGAAGCTATTGATATTATTCTTTGATAATAGCATTTTATTTGTAAAGTATTTGAATTATTTAAGTATAAAAATTTATTTGATATTGATACAT
>CAZFBB010000167.1:0-6161 GCA_964517235.1 uncultured Fusobacteriaceae bacterium | reverse complement strand
AATTGATATAATTCTTTTTTTAATATAAAATTTATTGGGGTGAAATATGAAAAAATATATTATTTTAATGCTAATTTTGATTTCTAAAATTTTTTCTACAGATTTAGTTAAAATAAAGGATGAGATGAAGTTGTTAAATTTAAAAAATAGTAATTATACAGAAAATATAAAAGAATATTTCAAGTATTATAAATTAGATTTTAATAATACAAAACATTATTTTGGATATTTTGACGCTTATGATTATAGAATAAGTGCTCATATTTGGTTACCTAAAAAAGATAAAATTAAAGGTACTTTATTTGTACTACATGGATATTTAGATAACACAGGTTATTTACAAAAGTTAATAGCCTATTTTCTAGATTTGAATTTTGCAATAGCTACTATGGATCTACCTGGTCATGGTTTATCTTCTGGGGAATTATCAGGGATAGACTCCTTTAGTACCTATGGAGATATATTCAAGATATTTGTAAACAATTATAGCTCAAGTTTGCCTAAACCCTATTATGCTATAGGACACAGTACTGGAGCTTCTACCATTATTGAATATTTATATAATACAGATAGTGTCTTTGATAAATCTTATTTTATTGCACCTCTTGTTAGAACAAGCAAATGGAAAACATCAAAAATTGTATATTTTTTATTTAATCCTTTTATAAATAGAGTCAACCGAATATACAGAAGTTCTAGCCACGATAAAAATTTTTCAAAGTTTCAAAAAAATGAACCACTTAAGATAGATTCATTAGCTCTTTCATGGTCAAAGGCTCTGTATAATTGGGAAAAAGACTTGAAGAAGAGAAAGGTTCTTAACAGTCCTGTTATGATTATTCAAGGGGATAAAGATGGAGTTGTTTGGCATAAACATAATATCCCATTTCTAGAGGAAAAATTGGTAGGGGTAGAAGTAAAATATATTATTGGAGCTGAACATGCTTTGCCAAATGAAATAGATAAATATAGAATAAAAACATTTGATTATATAAAAAATGATATTTTAAAGGAAAAATAATGCTAAAAATAAAAAAGATTAATTTGCTTCCATTTTAGAATAGAGAAGGTTTTATTACTAATTATACTAATTTCACAAATTGAAATATCTTAAACTCAAAATTCTATATTTTTAACCTGTTTTATATATTTAATTTTACATTATTTTAAATTTTAAAATCAAAATATGACTATTAATTAAAAAAATTTATATTTTGCATATGATAATATTTTTTTAGACATATTTATTCATAGATATTTACTTATATATGAATATAAAACTTTTCTCATTTAAAAATATATCTATTTATCAATCTTAGATGAACCTATCAACAATTGATTATTTTGTACTAATTTATAC
Source organism: uncultured Fusobacteriaceae bacterium (assembly GCA_964517235.1). Taxonomy (GTDB): domain Bacteria; phylum Fusobacteriota; class Fusobacteriia; order Fusobacteriales; family Fusobacteriaceae; genus CAZFBB01. The sequence continues at coordinate 4,801 of CAZFBB010000167.1, read as the reverse complement.
CATTTTTTTAGGTACTAAAACAACAAGTTTTCTACATTTTTTTGAACCTAATAGTACCTAAAAGCTTATATACCTTTGTTTAAAAGGATTTTTTTTAGGTACCTAAACTGTATTTTTCTGAAATTTCTAATTTTTTCTTATATAATTCTATTTGAAAATAAAAAAACAATATCATACAACAAAATTTTAATATCTTTTGGATAAATAATAGAATCTAATATAGAATTAAAGGAATATTAAATTAACAAAGATAAAATATAAATGAAAACTTGTAAATAATTTTACCATGTTAGATACGCATAAAAACTTATTTTAAAATATTCTTTACAAAAGGAGGAGATTATGCATCAAATAATATGCAAGATTTATGGCCAAGTAGAAGTAGAAGAAGTTATATACAAACTTATCCATACACCTACTTTTATGAGGCAGGGGTACATCAAGGAGGAGCTATATTTCTCATAAATGAAAAAATTTCTACAACAAGGTATGAGCACTCTATAGGAACTTTTATATTATCAAAAAAGTTGGGTGGAAACATTATAAATCAAATTTCTGCCCTATTGCATGATATTAGCCACCAAGCTTTTTCACATGTAATTGATTATATACTAAATAACAAAAAAGAAAATTATCATGAAAGTATTTTTGAAGATGTAGTAAAATCAAATGATATGTTAGATATATTAGATGAATATAATATTGATGTAGATAAAATTATAAATGATGATTATCCAATTTTACATATTGACCTTCCACATTTATCTATTGATAGAATAGATTATATTTTACGAGATTTATACAGTCTTAAACTGATTAACAATAAAGATATTCATGAATTCATTGACGCATTGAAAGTTGTTAATAATAAAATCCTCTTAAATTCTATAGATAAAGCTTATTGGTTTCATAAATATTTTTACAAAGCTATTATGGATTTTTATTTAAACCCCTTAAATATTATTGCTAATGATACTATTACAAAGTATTTTCAACTAGCTTTTCAAAAAATATATATTACTCTTAATGATTTTTTTTATGAAGACTTGGAATTATTAGAACTTGTTAAAAAGCAAGGAGATAAAGAATTAGAGATACTTTATAATAAAATCAATAAAAATATCAAATATAAATTATCTAACAGAAAATGGGATATTAATCGAAAGTTTAAAAAACGAATAATTGATCCTAGTATCTACTTTAAAGAAAGTATCTACAAACTTAGTGAAATCGATAAAAATATAGAAGATTATAATAAAAAGTCAGAAAAAATACAAAAGAAACCTATTAAAATACGTTTCTTGCACTAATTAAACTTATATCTTTTCAACGCAAATTTTAGAAAAATTAGGGATTTACCTCCTAATTGAACAATGAATAATATATTCAAAAAAATAAATACTAGGTTAGTTTTACAAGTCTATGATTAACCTTTCTCTAATTCAAAAAATAAATTATTAAAAACTTTTAAAATAAGAGATAAATGCTATAACTAATTTTTCTATCTTCTTCATCTAAGTGAAGCTCTTCTCTTAATTTTTGAAAGATTTATTAGAGTATCTAAAAATTTTATCAAGATAATGTTTTTATTCTATTTAATTCTGATATTTTAAAACTTGTTGTTGTATTCGCACCAAAAAATTTTATTTAAATAAGTATAAGAAGTAAATACTATCAGATAAAAAGTTAATAATAAAAAACTTTTAGACAAAAAAGTTAGATTTTTTAAATATTCACTATGTTTTTTTCTAATTAACCTAGAAGAAACAGCTTTTAGACTATTAACTAATTTTGCTAATTCAACCTGTAGAGGTGTTTCAGATAGCAAATGTACATGGTCAGGTTCTCCATTAAATTCATATCTCTCACCTTAAAAACTCCTTTGTAACTAAATTAATATAATGTATAATTGTAGTATGAAGGAGGTGTAAAAATCTGTGAAAATCAATAAAACTTTTAAATTTAGAATATATCCTAATCAAAACAACTAACTTTAATTCATAAGACTTTTGGTTGTGTTAGATTTACATATAATCATTTTCTCAATCAAGGGATTGAATTATATAAGAATGAAAAAAAATCAACTACTTATGTTAATCAAGCTAAAGAATTAACATCTTTGAAAAAAGAATTAACTTGGCTTAAAGAAGTAGATGGTGTTTCTCTTAAATGTGCACTTTAAAATTTAGACACTACTTTAAAAAATTTCTTTCAAAAAAAGCTAAATACCTCAAAACCCTTTGCATAAGTTTAGCGAGGGAGTATGTTACAATCTTACTTGTAATCAAATATTAAAAAAATAGAAAGAAGATGAGGAATAAAATGAGAATAATTATAGATGCAGATGCTTGTCCAAAAGGGGTAAAAAATACCTGTTTAGACCTTGGAAAAAGATATGGTTATGAAGTTGTTATGGTTATCGACCATGCTCATCAACTAACTGGAGATTATACTATTATACAAGTGCCAAAAGGTGCTGATTCTGTTGATTTTAAAATAGTCTCTATTACCAAAGAAGATGATATAATCATCACTCAAGATTACGGCCTTGCTTCTATTATTTTATCAAAAGCAAGAGCTATACTTAATCCAAATGGTTTTGCCTATACAAAGTTTAATATAGATACCCTTATGTTTCAAAGGCATACTAATGCAAAAAATCGTAAAGCTGGAAAGAGAACTAAAGGTCAAAAAAAAAGAAGTAATGATGATGATATAAGGTTTAAAGAACTTTTAGAAAAAACTTTGAAAGCCTTTAATTAATTTTATCTCTCTTTATTCTTTCAAAAAATTTCTATTTTATGCCTATAAAGGTAAAAAAATAGCTCTAACTCTTTTTTAAATTAATCTTTTATAGCTTTTTTTCGATTAATTTATAAGTTAATTTTATTAAAAATTTAAGACTTAATTTTTTGCACAAACTATCAACCCAATTAGTTAAATAAATAAAATGCTATCTCAATTAAAGACCTTAGCATAAAAGGCATTAGCCAAGGATTAAGATTGGATAAAAGTGTATTTGATAATGATTAGGGAATATTTACTACAATGCTTAAATACAAAGGTGAACCAAGAGGAAAAGAACATTTAAAGATAGATAAATTCTATCTATAATAAGTAAAACCTCTTCTATTTGTGGCGGAATAAAATAAAACCTAAAATTATAGATAGGGTATATATTTTGCAAATATTATCACTTATTAGATAGAGATTTGAATACAAGTATGAATATAAAAAATCAAGGTAGATTATTATTAAAATATTAAATATAAACAGGGGCAGGGCATGCATTATCTGAAAAACCCTTTATATAGATTTTAAACTATTAATTATTTACTTATTAAATATCAATTGCTTTATTTAAATTATCTATTTTTCCTTTAGTTTAATAATAGTATTTTAAGATTTTTAATTTTATTTGCAACTATACTCTACAATAAAAACTTTTAATTTTAATTAAAAAATAATTATTTTTTCTTAATAATGTTGACTTTTATCCATTTTAACAATACACTCATACTGGGATTTTATATCTTGTTAGTATATTCTTTACTAACATCTAACTAAAAAAGCCCAAATGGGCTTTTTTCTCCAAGGAGGAAATATGAGTATCATAGCTTTTTTAACTACTATTCTTGTAATTATTGTTAATGTCCTTGCAAATATACTTCCTATAAATGGTTATAATACTGGGGAAGTTAGTGATATGTACCCTAATTTATTTGTACCAGCAGGAATAACATTTTCTATATGGATTTTAATTTTTCTGATGCTATTTTTTTTCTCTCTAGTTTATATATATTTACAATTTAAACTAAAGAAAAAACACCATAAATTACTACTACTTTTTATTTCATCAAATTTCTTGAATATATCATGGATTCTAGCTTGGCATTATCTATTAATCCTACCTAGTGTTATAATTATGATTTTGTTGCTTATGAACTTAATACTTTTATATTTTGAAAGCAAAAAATATAATTATAATATTGGTTATAAAATTTTTATAAAAGGTACCATTAGTATATATCTTAGTTGGATTTCTATTGCCACCATTGCAAATATTGCCACTTATCTAGTTTCAATTAATTGGAATAGATGGGGCATATCAGAAATTATTTGGACTATAATAGTTTTATTATTTGCTTTATTAATCTCACTGACTTTTACATATTATGAAAGAAACTTTCTCTATAATGTAGTTGTAATTTGGGCATATGCTGGTATCATTTTAAAGAGAGTTCAAACTGACTTTTCATCTACTTACCCGATAGTTATAACAGCTTCTGTATCAATATTAATAATTATTTTTTATACTTATAAAAGACTTAGAAAAAAAGTTAATTTATACTAAAGTTGGAGAAACTCCAACTTTTGAGATTGTAGACAAATAAAATTCTCTTAGAAAAGAGGTTGAGAATGAAGACAAATAAAATTTCCTTAAAAAGAACCCTTATTTGTCTTTGATTTTAGGTATACTTATATAAGAAATTTAGATTAATTTAACGAAAGGAACCTTAAGAATTAGCTCTTTAAGAGCGAGTTTTAAAATTTAGTGATTGTTGTGATTACTTAATCTTATTTCTTGTATGAACACTTGATTTTTATTGAATAAGGAAAGATTTATCCAACGTAAATCTAGTTATGTCTCTAAGACGCTGTATTACTTTTGTATCAAAACAAAAGTAATAATGTTTTTTCAAAAACTAGTTGTTTGTCTTCAACCTTTAAAGTTGGAGAGACTTCAATTTTTTTATTTTTTTCTTAACCTTGATGTTATATAACGATTTATTTTATTAGA
>CAZFBB010000166.1:0-6189 GCA_964517235.1 uncultured Fusobacteriaceae bacterium | reverse complement strand
GATTATTTGTTGTAGACTCTCCATTATTATCATTATTAGATTGTGTAGGAATACTCGGTTCAGAAGGGCTAGTTGTTTCAGTAATATCTTTTCCATCTTTATTTTCATTTTTATTAATACTAGGTTGTGTAGGAATAGTTGGTTCAGGAGCTTTCTCATCTTCTACAGATTCACTTGACTCACTAGGAGTTGGAGTTGTTAGTATAGGCACATCTCCAGGAGAATCACTTCCACAAGATATTAAAAATATAAAAGATATGATTGTAAATATTAGGGATAACTTTTTCACTGATGACCACTTCCTTTTTAAAATTATTAAATTGTTGAAAATTAATTTAAAATTTTACAACTAATTTTATAGTTACAATTATATATTTTTTTTATAAAATAGTGGATAAGGAAAAGTTTTGTTTAAAAATTTTGATAAAATATGTTAAAACATTAAGGTTCTTTGACAAATTCAAAAAAAATATGTATTAATCTAAATTACTCTAAAACTTACTTATTTATAAAAAGTTGTTATTAGATAATTGGTGTAAAAGATAGTGAAGAGTTGATTAACTTGACTTTAAAGAAATTCTAATAAAAAATATTCATTAATTTTACTTTGAAATATAATTTTTTAATAATAATTTTGTTTTGGTTGAAAAGTTGTGTGGCTAAGGATAAAAAAATTATAAAGTAAGATATTAGATTGAAGATATCATATTTATAAAATTTTTATGACAAAATTTTCTAAGGAATATATCTAAAGAAATAGTTTTGTTAATTGCAGAGAGTTAACATAAGGTTAAAATGAAAAATTAATTAGCTTAAAGTTTCTTTTCAGTATTAAAATTTATATATAAAAAATCTTTGAAAAACTCAAAAAAGCTCTTAAACAAAAGAAGTGGTTGGAAGTAAAGAAAATCAAAGGATTTTACATGGAAAAAAAGTAGTTGACTTTTACAAAAAAAAAGATTAAAATTCCTCAGATAAAATGAAATTTAACATTTTTAAAAAGGAGAAATATAAGAAGAAGGTAGACAATAGAAATTAAGGAAAACTTGGAATTGAGTGAAATTTAGATAAATCCTTTGAACTAATAGTTAAAGGGTTTTGAAATGGAAATATACTGTAAAAGAGGGATAAAATCTATAAGGAGGTGGCCAAATGAAAGAGCTATCTTTAAATGAAATGTTAAGAAAAATTAAAAGAAAAGAACAAATTAACGCAAGGTTAAAAGGGGGAAGTATAGAAGTAAAAATTATGTCATATCTTCCTATAGTTGGTATAGCAATGCATGGAGGAACAAGAATTGAACGTGATTTTGCAGATTTACTAAAATTCAAGCCAAATGAAAGCGAATTGTTAGAAGAGTCATTTACAGATTTTTACATTAATAGACTACCTATTCAGATTATTGCTAGAGATAATAAGGCTATCTACAATTTGCGAAAGGAAAAAAAGGATTTTATATGTGAGGAAAACTTTAAAATTCCTTTGAAAGATTATCAAAAAAAAAAATTATTATCTAATTATGAAGCATTTAATAAAATTTTTAGAGAAGTGCTAGAAGTTTTATCAAAAAATGAAAAGAGAATATTTGTTTACGATGTTCATAGTAGAAAACAAGATAAAATAATAAAACTTACTTGTGGGGAAAATGAAAGTTTAGTTAATGGTAATAAATTATTAAATGAATTTTATATCATTGATGACCGTATAAAAAAAGGAGAAGCAGTAGTAGAAGAGGGAAAAGATTCTTTTATGAATAGGATATATGGTAAGTACAAAAAGGTTTTATATATGAAAATAACTGTAGATGAAATTTATAAAGAAAATCAAAAAAACTTATATTATATTAATTCAATTAATAGAATAAGACGAATGGTCTCTCTAGGAATAATAAATAGTCATAAAGAGAGTATTAAAAAAAGAGAAGAAATTTTAGATGAATTTTAATTTTAAATAAAAAGGATTTTATATAAATAGCTTATATAATAAGTTTGATACTAGATGTTTAAATGTAAAAACTATAAATCTGTGGAGCTAAGTTAAGAGGTTAAATGAAGAACTTTATAATAATATAAAGTATAAAAGAACATTTAATAGAAAAAAGGGGTTTTTGCCAAGTGAAGGTTTCACAGATTAGAAATATAGTGTAATTAAATTAGAAATTGTAATGGAGGAAGAAATGGAAATTTTTCAATTAATTGAAAATGAAGAGTATGAAGTGATTAGAGATGAGATTGTAAATTTTGATTTGGAAGCTGTAGATGAAAATGGAGATACACCACTACATTATGCAGTAAAAAATGAAGATTATGATTTGCTTGATATCATTCTTTCATACGTTCCAGATTTGGATGTAGAAAACCTTGAAGGAGATAGTGCACTACACTTGGCAGTTAAGGTGGGGAATAGTGAAATAGTGAGAATGTTACTTGATTTTGGAGCTAATTCGCTTGTTAAAGATAGCAAAAGAAGAACACCTGAGAAATTAGCAGCAGAATTAGATGAAGATGTTATCTATAGAATATTAGTGGACAATAGTGATGAAGAAGAAGAGTTTATAGGAAAAGTAGAAAAATTTAGAAAACATGCAGAGTTTATTTAAGGAGTGATTTTAGCTCCTTTTTTAATTATAAATTTGATTTTATTGCATAATTAAGAATAATAACTATAAATAATAAATCAAATAAAAAGTTTATATAGATATAAATTGAGTAAAGTTAGTATCTAGAAAAAAAGATAAAAATATAACTATGTATAAAATATAAATTTATTATATAAAATTATCAAAAATGTCGTTCTGAAGTGGTGTGTAAAAATTATAAATCTTGCAATTAAGAATAACTTAATAAAATTTTTATTTTAAAGAATAATAGTATAATAATTATTATTTTAAGATTGAATTATTTTCATTAATAGGGTAATATCATATTGCAAATTAAGAAATAGGGGGATGTGCAATGAGTGACTACTGGAATGGGAATTATAAAAATAGTATAAAGAAAGTGATTTCTCTAAAGATATTAATTATCTTTGTTATAGTATTTTTGGTAAATAATATAGTTTTATATCTACTTGGAAAAAATCTTTTTATGAAAAAGTTTCTGGATTTAAATTTGGAAAATGAAGAGGTAATAAACTTAGTAACAGATTCTTTAAAGAATTTAAATATCTACTTAGCTATAATCACTTTTATAGTACTTTGTATTTCTATGATATATATATATAAATTTTTAGAAAAGTTTGCCATATTGATTCATAGGTTTAGACAGCATTTTTATTTGTTAAAGGATGGAGAATTTTTTTATACTATAAGAGATAGACATCTTAAAAGAGGTGATGAGTTAGGTGGAATAGCTATAGAAGCCGATGCGATGCAGAAATCTCTTGTTAAAACATTAAGTGAAGTAAATAAATCAGCTGATATAGTTAAGGAAAGTGCTGAAAGTCTTAATGGGTTAAGCAAAACTTTAAAAGGTTCTACAGATTCTATTGTTAACAAATTAGACGAAGTTTCATTAAATGTGGGTGTAGAGTCAAATGGATTAAATGAAATATCTAATAGTTTGAATTTGTTTAAAGAGACTTTATCTTATAATATTAATTTGACTAAAAATATAAATGAAAAATCAGATTCTATAAATGAAAAGTCTTATACTAATTTTGAAAATATGCAAATACTTAATAAGACATCTGAAGGATTTAATACTGCCTTTATTCAATTTACTAAAACTTTAGAGTTGATGAGAGAAAACTTACAAAAAGTAAATGAAATTTCATATCTTATAAATGATATAGCAGGACAGACGAATCTTTTAGCCTTAAATGCAGCTATCGAAGCAGCAAGAGCAGGTGAAAGTGGAAAAGGATTTGCAGTAGTAGCAGATGAAGTAAGAAAACTGGCGGAAAAAACAAAAGATTCTTCTGTGTCTATAAATGAATTAATAGTAAATGTTATAGAAAATTCAAATGATTTGGTAGAAAATACAGATGATATGAGTGAAAAATTAGATAAACAAAAAGACATAATAGGGAATTCTTTAAATTCTAATAGTATAATCTCCAATGATATTAAAAATATAAATAGAGATATAAAAGAACAAGTTGAAAGTTCAGAAAAAATAGTTAAAGATAGTAGTTATATATTGGAAAAGATAGAGTATATAAGAGCAATTGCAGATCAAAATCTATTGTTAGCTCGGGAAGTTAATGTAGAAGCTATGAAAATAAAAGATTCAACAGATGAAATTTATAATAAGGCAGATGGACTTAATGTTAGTTCTCAAGGTACGATAGAATCTCTTAAGAAATTTAAATTAGTTGAGCCAGAAGGAGAAACTTTAAAATAATTTTTTTGTCATATTCTTGTCACATTTTCTGCATATAATCAATGTGTAAGGAAGAAGAAAATTTTAAAAGGAAAATATGAAAAGGAGTGAGAAGAATGAAAAAAATAGTATTAGTAGTTGGATTGATGGTAACAACTTTGGCTTTTGCAAAGGGAAATGGACAAATGTCTAATGAACAAAATAAGAATAAGAATTTTAAGGGAAATCAAGGTAAATATTATAACTTAACTGAAGAGGAAAAAACAGAATTACTGGCAAAAAGGGAAAAGTTGCATGAAGAAATGGCTCCATATAAATTAGATATGGAAGAAATAAATATAAATATTCAAAGAGAGATGTTAAGTGAAAATCCAAATTGGGAAAAAGTGGAAGGACTAACAAAGGAAAAAGCTGAAATAAAAGCGAAAATGGAAGTGTTAATGCTTAAAAACAAGGAAGAATTTGGAGATAAATCATTCTATTTTGAAAAAATGTTTGGTAGAAAAGGCGGTAGAAAAGGAAATTCAAATTGTTTAAATAGATAAAAAATTATCCTATGGAAAATTCCATAGGATTTTTCTTATTTTTGTCGTATTATATTATAGACAAAATAAAGGTGGAGAAGGTGGTTATTGATGAAAAAGGTGTATTTATTTATTTTTGTTATTTGGGGAATATATGCTGGTAAATTTGAAAATTATGTATTAATTAGGGGGAAAAAAGTAGAAGTAAAAGTAGAAAAGGATGTTGATTCGTCTACTCTAAAAATGTGTGTTGAAGGAGAAAAGTTCGGATTGGCAAGTATGGACGAAAAATGGGTAGAAGTATTCATTAGAGATGATGTAAGAGGCTATATAGAAAGAAGTAGAGTGAGTCTTAGACAATTGCAAGAAGATAAAGCAAAAAAGGAGATGGAAGGATTAAATTCTTTTATTAGAGAAAAATTGGAGAATAAATTTGATGTTGTCATACTCAATAATTACACATATAATCCTAACTTAACTCAAGAAAAAATACGAAGAGATTTTGAAGGGAAAAGATTAGTTTATGGAGTAAAAGCTTTTGAAAAACCGAAACACGATAGTAAATGGATTTATGTTGGAGATAGGCAGATAATTGCAGTAGAAAATTGGGATTATCTTGGTTATGTAAAAATAACTATACCTCAGAGAATAGAGGCTTATTATATACCCATAGACAAGTTTGAGTACTCAAAGTTTCCAAAAATAAAGGAAAAAATTAAAAAGTTTATAGTGGTAGATACTAAATATCAAAATATATCTATTTATGAAGAAAGAGATAAATTACAGTTAATAAAAGCTGATTATGCTTCTACTGGTTATGATAATTCCGGAAATTCATTTAAAACTCCCCTTGGAAGCTTTATTGTTGCTAATTTGAAAGATTATATGATTTATGCTGGGAAGAGTGAAGATAACCAAATGTACAATAAAGGGAAAGCCCCATATGCAATTAGGTTTTCTGGAGGTAATTACCTCCATGGAATACCAGTAGAGGATGATGTAAGTAGCGATAGAAAAAAAGCATTAAAAAAATGGAGGGAAAGTCTTTTGGGAACGTATCCCTTATCACAGGGTTGTGTAAGAAATAGAGATGAAACAGCAAGGGAGATATTTGAGTGGATAGAACATAAAAGAGATAAAAATAATTATATATTTCCAACTGAGGTGGTAAGTGTAGTTGTTATTGAATAAAATCTTTATCAAAAAAGTATGAAATTTCAATAAACATAATTATATTAATTTTTTAAACTCTTTTTATAGGCAAAAAAATGAGTAAAGATAAGAAAAATATGATATAATGTGTTTATTTTGTTTGTGGGAGGAATAATGTCGATAGATAAAGA
>CAZFBB010000165.1:0-6279 GCA_964517235.1 uncultured Fusobacteriaceae bacterium | reverse complement strand
AATTTCACTATATTATAATAGATTTGCAGAAAAAAAGCAATGATTTTCTTAGACTTCCATAATTTTATATTTTTGTATATGTACACATCAAATAACTCTATTATTATACTTAAGAACTTCTCTAACTTTTTCTTATAATTTTCATTGGAAAAATATTCGATTTTTGATAATATTCTTTAGCACTTTTAACAATTTTATATAAAAATTTTCATAAATAACCTATCAACCTATCCATATGTATATAGACAAAAATAATATATATATATACTTAAACTATATTTTTCAAATAATTTTGAAGTTATTAAAAAAATAACTATTAATTTTATTGAATCCTACCTTTGTATATAGACAAAAATATTTCTATTTTTTCTCTAATAATTGATTTTATTCAATTTTTTTTTTTTATTATAAATTTATTAATTGATTTTATTAGGTTAGAACTTTTGTATATTTACAATAATAAAGAGAATATTATCTTAGTTCCCTGTTTTACTGAGTTACTCTTTATTTTTTTTTTCTAAACTAAATATAATCAGTAAAAAAATCACTTGTATATTAACAATAATAATTTTTTTTCTACTAAATCAAATAAAATAAAGGATTGGATTTAAGAAATATGTTATAATCCCTTGTTATTTCTAACTTAAATCTTTTGTATATAGACAAAAATACTTACTTTTTTTTTTTAATAATTGATTTTACTCATTTTCTGTAAATTCTTTTTAACTTAACTACTAATTTTACTACTTTTATTCTATGTATATAAACAAAAATACTTACTTTTTTTTTCTAATAATTGATTTTACTTATTTTATATAAATTCCTTTTAATTTAACTATTGATTTTACTACTTTTATTCTATGTATATAAACAAAAATACTTACTTTTTTTTTAATAACCTAATTTTATTAAGTTTAGTCTTTAAAAAAACAAGTTATTCATTGAATTTATTGATTTTAAACTCATGTATAAAATCAAAAATAAAAATTTATCAAAAAATTGATTCCATTCAAATAAAATCAATTATTTATAGATTTTTTTTTCTAACTTTAAAATTACTACATTATACATATAACAAATAAAACAACTAACAAAAAAAAAATAAAAATTTAATTTTACTACAAAATAAAAAAAATAAAATAAAGTAAAAATTCTAATAACAATAAATTACCTTAAATTAATTTCAAGTATCATATACTAAAAAAAAATTTTAATTCATTTATTTTAATAAACCTAACTATTTAATTTACCTATTAATATTATTACTAATTTTAGTATAATTAAAATTTTATTTAATTACACTAATCTTAAAATTTATAAAAAAAATAAGTTACTAAAAAAACTATTTATAATTTTAAAATTATAATTATCAAATATAAATTGGCATAAATCTAATAAAAGATTTATTAACTGAATTAGTTTTCTTTTTTTAAACAGACCAATAAAAAAATAAACTATATTATGATTAATACTAATATTAAGAAACTTAAAATTGTAAATTACTTTTATTAAGTATAGATTAATTTATTTTTGTAGATGTACATATATATAATTTTATTAATTAAAAAGACATAATTAATATAACATACATATAAAATAGCAATATGTACATAATCAAAAATATCATAATTTTATATCACTTTAAATTTAAAAAATAGAAAAAATTTAAGTTATTAGTTTTTCTATTTATATGTATGTACATTTATAAAAATAAAATTTATTTTTTGAACAAATTAAAATTTTTATCTTTTTTAATTAAATATTAAAAAAAATTATTTTTAATTTTTTTTCAAGAAAGTTGATAAGCTAAAACTATTAAAATATAAGCGATTAAAGATTCTGCATATGTACATGGATATAAATATTATTATTCAGTATGTACATATGTCCTTGATTTTTTTTTTGATGTGTGATTTAATATTATTACTTATTATTGGTAATGTACATTTGAAAATTATTATTGGTAATAGACAAAACTAACTTAATGATTATTGAATTTTTTAAGGGGTAATAATGGATTTTAAAGAAGACTTTAATGAAGAAATGATTCTCGATGAGGATATATTAGACTTAGATGAGTATGATATAGAAACAGGTGGGAAACTTATAAGTGATATGGAAAAGATCGATATAGAAGAGAAAAGGCTTCCTGATATCGAAGTTAAAGAAATGGTTATTAGAGAAACTGGAAATTTTCTAAATTTAAAAGAAAATGTAATAAACATTCCTATTGAAATGATAGTTTTTCCTTTTTTTACACCTCAAAAACAAAATAAAAGAGTAAATTTTAAATATTCTTTTCAAGATTTAGGGGTAACTATGTATTGTACCTTGGTAAGCAAGGACAATGAGGATATGGTTTTTCAACCTTCTATTTTTGAAGAAAAAATATACACTTATCTAATTTCAATGTATGAAAAGAAGAGGGATATTAATGATACAGATGAATATATAGAGTTTGAAATATCAGATTTTATATGTGGATTTTTGGGAAATAAAATGAATAGAAATTATTATTCGAAAGTTGAACAAAGTTTAAAAAACTTGAAAAACACAGAATATCAGTTTGTTGTATCAAATCATAGTAAGCTAGGAAAATATAAATTTGAAGATGAAGAATTTAAATTACTTACATATAAAAAATTAAAAATAGGAAAAAAAGTTTTATACAGAGTTACTTTAAATAAAAATATTAGACAGAAAATAAAAGATAAAAGATATATTAAATATAATTCCAAGAATTTATTAGAAATTTTAGATAAAGATGTTATTGCTTCGAGAATTTATAAATATATAAGTAAAATTAGATATAATAAGGTAGATGATGAAGCAAGCATTAGAGCATTGGCTGCTATAATTCCTCTTAAAACAGAACAAATAGTCAGCAGAATAAATACTAATGGAGAAAATAGAAAGTATAGACTAAATAGAATTAAACAAGTTTTAAAACGTATAGATAAAGCATTTCAAGTTTTGTCCAAATTGGGTTATATAGAAAAATACAGAATTATTGAAAAAGGTGGAGAACATTTTGTAAAATATAAATTTAACTTGGAAAAAGATAATGAATGTCATATTTCATCATATCTTGAAAAAAATAATCTTCAAGTAGAGCACAAAGGAAAATGGGATAAAGTAAATGAAGCTAAAAAATTGAAAGCTGAAGCTAAGAAAAAAGAGGTAGAAGAAGCTGTTATAATAGATAGCGAAGAAAATCCAATACTTAATCTTGACAAAACGATAAAAAAAGCTAAAAGAAATATATATGTTTCTAAATATTGGAGTAAGCGTGTAGAAAATAAGTTAAAAAGGGTTGTAGAGGAGTTTGGAGAAGAATTTACTATAGATCTTTTAAATAGAATTTATAAAAAATTAAATTCGGATATTAAAACTACATTAGTTCAGTATATGAATGGCGTAATAAAAAATATGAAAACTGAAAGAAAGGCTGTTAAAAAAGAAAATTTACAGTTATTTAAGCAAGGCAATGTAAAAGTAAAGAAACCTAGCATGCCTGGAGATTCAGTAAAAAGAAAGATAAAGCCAGATCAAATTGAAAAGATATACAATAATTTAGATGAAATTCAAAAAATAGAAGTTGAACAAAAAGCTTTAGAATTGTGTGAGAAGAAGGAAGGAGTAAGTGTATCTTTCTTGTTACAACTGAAGAAAAAATCTGAAGCAATTTATATGAGTACGATAGTTAGATTTATAGGAGAAGTTTTAGAGAAGATGTAGAGTATAAAGAGTGTCGAAAGATACTCTTTTTTATATGTATATGGACAAAAATAAATATTAAACGAAATTATTTATGAGTTTATACCAATTGACATAAGTTTACATATATGTTAAGGTATTTATGATATAATAGGCAGATTATAGTAAGTTTAGGAGGAGCGATGACAAAACTTAAGACTACTCTAGCTAGTTTTCTTCTGGTTAGTGCTATGACTATAGCTGAAGAAGTTAGTAGTTTTCAAGCTGAAGCAGTAAGAGAACTGTATGGTAAGGGGATATTGAAAAATGTGGTAGAAGAAGATAAGTTTGATGAAAAAAATGGTTTTGATAGATATGAGGTAGCTACAATTATATATAATACTCTAAAATTAGAAAAAGGTAGAAGTTTAGAGGGGGCTTCGGAGTCAGATATATTAATATTAAAAGCTCTTGTATCAGATTTAGCACTAGAATTAGGGAGATTAGGTGTTAAAGATAGAGAGCTATTAAACGAAATATCAGAAGTTGAAAAAAGACTAGATGAAAAATATTTGAAAGAAGTAGAAAGATTAGAGGCTAAAATAGATAAAATAAGATTAACGTCTAATTTTGAATTGGCTAAAACTGCTTATTTAAAAGATATTTCAAGTGAATCAAAAGGATTTAGGGATATTAGTATAACTGGGGAAGCAAGTGCTATAATATCTTTTAACGAATATGCAAAAGGTAGGATTAGATACAATTTTGATAAGAATGAGATAGATGAAATAGAATTAACATTAAAAAATGATTTATTAACAATAGATACTTTTATATCAGAAGAGATGAAGTTACCAACATTTAGAAGTACAATGGGTATAATAAATGGTGATGAAATAGAAAGTAAAGATGGTGTAGTGTTAAGAACAAACCTAATGGGAGGAAACTTGACAGCATTAGCTTCTTCTGGGTATAAGGAAGATGGAACAGAACAATATATATATGGAATAGAATACACTTCTAAAATAGCTTATTTTTCTAAAAATGAAGGGCAAGATTCTAATAGATATATTTCTTATTCGCATTATGGTGAGGAAAATTGGAATGAAGATTCGAAAGGTATTTTAGCTTTAGGTGGAGACTTCCAATTTAAAATGAATGAAATAGCAACTCAAAGGTTTGAAGTTGAATATTCAAAACTTAGGGGGAATGAAAAAAAAGATGGGGAAGGCATAAAATATTCATTTCCTATAATTCAAGATGAAGCAACATATATTTATTCAAAAACTGAAATTAGAGCATCTAAGTATGGAAAATTGACATTTAGTGCTGGAGGAATAAATACAGGTTTACATTATGATCTAGGATTTACTGGAAATGAAAAGAAAAATGTATTTAGAGAAACGGATGTAGTCAAAATGGAAAGTAATAAACTAGGAAGTTTGTTTAATTTAGATTACAAAATAAAAAATATAGAAATGGATATTACATATGCTACATATGGTTCTAACTATGATACTGATTTGTCTAGAGAAAAATTCAGTGCAGAGTTGGCATATAAAATTCCAAGTAAAGCTAGGTTATCACTCGAATATGGTTTAGATGACCCAGAAATAATGTTAAAAGACTATAATGACAAAACTGGAACTAGCTTAACTACTTTAGAAAAAGTAAAAGGAATTCAGTATATTATGCCAAAATTAAGGTTCAGTAACCTTTTAACTACTAATTCTGAAAATGAATTTAGATTTTATGCTATTAATAACTTAGATTTAGACCAAAATGGTTGGAAAATATATGCTGATCATACAGAATTTTTGGTAAATAATTTAAGTTATAAAATAGTTGGTACCTATGAAGAAGATTATGATTATGACTCTCAAAATACAATAAATGGTTTTGATAAATTTAGATTATGGGAAGTAGGAGCTAATTTAGAAAGGGATTTTTGGTTGGCTAGTGAGGGTAAATTAGAAAATACTTTATTAATTGGTGGAAGATATTTAGATAAAACTTATATAGATAAAAAAGCTAATTTGTCAGATTCAATTGATAATAAAACTTATAGAGTATTTGCATTTATAGAAACAGAATATGGTCCATTTACATTTAAATATGGTGGTAAATATCAGGATGGAAAAGATTTTAGAGATGATGAGAGTCTTAACACAAAAGAGAAGTTTAAATATGGTGCAAGTGTAGAATATGAATTTAACAAAGACTTTAGAGCTTTATTAGTGTATGGACCAGTTGATATATATGAAACTAATTCATCAGATGATTTTATTAGTGATAGAACAAGTGCATTTGATGGAGAACAAGAAAAGGTAACATTAAAAATAAAAGGTAGATTGTAATAGTTTGGTTATGATACTAAACTATTCTTTTTTTGTATAAAAAAATTAAGTATAGTGAAAAAAAGTAACTTTAAATTTATATATATAATAAAAAATAAAAATTAGAAAAGTCATTTTTTTAATTTTTGATACAAATGTAGGTAAAGTTAAGGTATATATTGATTGAATTTATAAGGGATAAACTCTATTAATATTGGATTTTTGGTAACATGATTACAGTAGTAAT
>CAZFBB010000164.1:0-6305 GCA_964517235.1 uncultured Fusobacteriaceae bacterium | reverse complement strand
TAAATTCAAATTTAATTTCAAAATATAGTTGATTAATTTTTTAGAATAGTTTACAGATAGTCATCTGGTATCACCTTTTCGTTGTTAGTTTTGTCTGGAAACAAATTTTACAACATTTTAAGGCTGATGCCTATTTTTTTTTTTGAAAAACGCACAAGTCGAGTTATTTAAACAAATTATCTTAAATTTGAATGTTTTTAGAAGAATTTTGATTTTTATAGAGTTTTTGTAAAAGTTTATGATATAATGAGCCTTAAGGAGGAGTTAAATGGAGGAATTAGAGTTTCAAGTGAGCTTTGAATACAGTTTATTCAAAATTTTGAATATATTAATAATAGGATTATCAGTTATTCTTTTTTTAATATTAGAAAATAAATATTTAACTTTAATTCTATTGATTTTATTTCCTTTAGTAAGAACAATTTTTATAAAAAAGACTTTTGGAAAGATTGAAAAGGGACAACTTATTATTTTAGATAAAAAACTAAATAAGCTACTAGAAGATGAAAAAGTATTAAATTTTTCTTTTTATCAATTAAGCCAAGGGTTAAAAGGAAGTAAAAGAGTAGAAGTAACAAGTATGGAAGAAGATAGTTATCCTTGTTATTGTCAAGTAGAGTATAGAAGAGGAGTATTAATAGTAGAAGGTGTTGATTATTTAATTTATCAGTTTTTAAAACATATACTAATTAATAAGAAAAAGTAAATGAGTTTTTTTGAGAGCTCATTTTTTTCAAAAAAATCAAATAAAAGTTGTTGAAAATAAACTTTTGTTATATACTTTTTAATAAATAGAATAATTGATAAAATATTAGGAGGGATTTTGTGGAATTTCTACAAAAGTTGGAGAAAAAAATAAATAAAAAAATAAATAAAAAATATCTTCTTTTGATAATAATAGCTCTTATAGCTTATTATGGAAGAACTGTAGGGGGAATTACACAAAAATTTTTAATATCAGTTTTTGTTGATACAGTAATATTTCCAGTATTAGTATTTACCTTATACGATGATTTTGCAGCATTAAAATTTTCGAAAAAACCACCAAGATTGAAAAAAAAAGTAAAAATAGGAATAATTATAGCAATTTATTTTTCTCTATTTAATTTTATGGTTTTTATAAAGTATTTAGATATACCAAATGCAATAAAAAAAGATTATAAAGTAGTAGAAGGTTTAGTAACAAATCAGGTAATAAGAGGTGGAGCTATATCAAAGCAATATTTCCAAATAAATGATGAAATTTACCGAGTACCAGCAGGTGATTTTGTTCCTGTAGAAAAAGATAAAGTATATAAGATTACTATATTGGAAAGGTCAAAATATGTAGTTAATATAGAAAAAGTAAGGGATTAGGGTAGCCTAATCTTTTTTATTATTAGAGAATTTGAAAACTTATAGATTTTGTAATAAAAGGAAATTTTAGTGACTAATTAATCGTATACTTTTTACTACAATTTAATATAAAGAAAGTCTAAATTGATTTTTTCTATATTCTAAAGTAGAATTGAATAATGTTTATTTGGAGGTCAGTATGGTATATGAAGTAGTAGAAGTTGATTATGATGATTATGAATTTATATTTTATATAATAAAATTAACTTTAAAAGAGTACATAGATTCTCTTTGGGGTTGGAATGAAGATGTTGAACATCTTTTTTTTAAGGAAGAAATGACAGAAGAAAATGCCTTTATAATAAAAGTAGATAATGAAAGGATAGGCTATTTATCTTTGTTAAGAAAAAAAGATGAGGTAGAAGTAGAAAATTTGTTATTATTGCCTAAATTTCAGAATAAAGGTTTAGGGAGAGGAATAATTAAAAATTTAATAGAAGAGTGTAGAAAGGAAGAAAAAAAACTTGTGCTTAAAACTTTTAAAGCAAATAAGAGAGCAAATAAGTTTTATAGAAAACTAGGTTTTGATTTAATTGAAGAAAATGAAGATTATTATAAGTATACATTTAAGTTGAAAAAACCAAGTAATTAACTTAAATTTACTTTTGTAATAAATTAATTTAATTTATTTAAATACTCTTGATAATGCTTATTTATTAGTATATACTTGTCATAAAGGAATAATAAAATTTGATAATAATGGGGAGTAGTTGAAAGGAGAGATAATGAACGGAGAGTTTATAGAAAAATATAATAAAATATATATTGATAGAGAACAAGTGGAGGAAACATACAACTATAATCTATTAAATAATATATTATCTGCTTTGGGAAGATATGGATATACACTTAGTATAGAAGGAATAGATACTTTTTGTAAGTTAGAATGGAATTATAGAGTGAACTTGCTTAGTAATATAAATAAAGTTTTATTTGAAAAGAGTAAAAAGAATAATGAAGAAATAGGAATGTTTTATATTAATTATCCTAATGAAGTAAAGTCTCAAGATAAAAGGGAGTTATATATAAATAGTTTATTGTTTTTTTATTATAATTTTTGGAATAGTAGTGAAGAAGAGTTTCTTATAGATAAACCGGAATTAACAAGCGACATTGGATTAAAAGAAATAGACTTTACTTATGATTCTAATTATAAGAATAAATTAGAAGAAGAAGTTTTAGAGGAAGAAGCTTTAGAGGAAGAAGCTTTAGAAACAGTTAGTAATAATATAATTGATAATTTAGAAGATATGGTAGAAAAAATAAAAAATGAAGATAAGAATACTAAGATTATTTCAAAAATAGAAGATATAGAAAGGAGTTTGGAGGAAAAAGAAGAAGAAAGAATAGTAATAATTGGTGAAGATGACAGTCATTTTAATCAAATGGAATTATTCCATACAGATAGTTTGCCAATTTTTGATGATAATGAAATTGTAGAAGAAGAGAGTGAAAAATATATAGATACAAATGAAAACCAACTTAATATCTTTGATGGAAATAAAGAAGAGGATCCATATACAGATGATGAAGAAATAGAAGAAGATGAGTTTGAAGAGGAAGTAGCTGATTCAGAGCGTAATCCTTACGAAGATGAAGAAGATATAGATGCAGATGAAGAAGATGAAGAAGATGAAGAAGAAATTGGAAAATATAAAAACTTTAGCACAAAGGAAGTCCAAGAGGCATTTGATGACTATGAAGATGAAACAGATGAACTATATTTGCTAAACCAGAAAAGTAGCACTGTGGTAGAGGGAACAGAGGTAAAAAAACATAAAAGAAATGTATCTGAAATAGACAGTTATATAGAAAATAGAAGATATTTAAAACTTCTTAAAGTTCTTAAAAAAGAGCCAAATGAATTAACAAGGAGAATATTATTTATATTAGAAGGAATAAATTATAAGTACGAAGATAGAGAGGATAGAATTGAATATACTTCTAAAGCTTTGGGAATATTTGAAGGAATAGTAGATGAAGTTAATTCAGATGTACTAAGAGAGATTTATTATCAAGTAAAAGATAAATGTGATATATATAATGATAAAGGTTTATATAAAGCTTATAAAGAGCTTAGAAAAATAATTAAAGATGAAATAAAAGATAGAAGTAATTAAAGTATAAGGTTAAATTCCAAAGTGAATTTAGCCTTTTTTTTGAAAGTATAAGATGAGGTAAATGTAAAATATGAAAAAAGTTTAAAGTACAAAAAAGTTTTAATATGCTAAGAAATATGATACAATACTTAACTAAAGAGGAAAAATGTAAAGTAGGAGTAAAAATGGTTTGGGGAGAAAAAAGATATAATAGTTTAGATTATCAACTAAAGAAAGAATTTGGTGAAAAAGTATTCAAAGTATCTCTTGATGGTGGATTTACTTGTCCAAATAGAGATGGAAAAGTAAGTTATAAAGGTTGTATTTTTTGTAATGATAGTGGTAGTGGTGATTTTGCAGGAGATAGAAGAAAGAGTATTAAGGAACAGATAGACGAACAAATTGTATTTTTAGGAAGAGGGAATGATAGAAAATATATAGCTTATTTTCAAAATTTTACAAATACATATGCACCAGTAAAATACTTGAGGAAAATCTATAAGGAAGCAATTAGTCACCCAAATATTGTAGGATTAGCTATATCAACTAGGGCAGATTGCTTGGAAGTAGAAGTAGAAAAACTTTTGCTAGAATTTGATAAACTTACATTTTTGTGGATAGAAATAGGTCTTCAAAGTATACATGACAAAAGTGCTAAAATTATTAATAGAGGATATGATTTTTTAGAATTTGATAAAATTATACCAAAACTTATTAAAAGTAAATTGAGAATAGTTGCTCATGTAATAGTGGGGATACCTTTTGAGTCAAAAGAAGAAACGATAGAAACTATAAAATATCTTAGTAAAATAAAGGTATGGGGGATAAAAATACATTTATTGCATATTATTAGAGATACAGAACTTCATAGATATTATGAAAAAACTCCCTTTAAGATTTATGGAAAGGAAGAATATATTGAATTTGTAGTGAAGTTAATAGAGTATTTAGATAAAGATATAATAATTCATAGATTAACAGGGGATGGAACTTGGTCGACGCTTGTTACACCTATGTGGTCTAAAGATAAAAGAGGCGTTTTAAATGGTATTAATAAAAGTCTAAAGGAAAAAGATATATATCAGGGAAAAAGGAGTTAATATGGATATTACAACACCATCGCTTCTTTTTTCAGCTATTTCTATGTTACTCAGTGCTTATAATGGACGTTACTTGACTCTCAGCAGAAGAATTAGAGAATTCCATGTAATACAGGTAGAAAGAGGTAGAAGAGGAGAGAAAAAAGAAGAACAAATAAAAATATTTAGATACAGACTGGAACTTATTAAAAAAATGCAGATTTATTCAGTATTATCATTGCTTTTTTCAACAGCATCTATAATGGCTATATTGATTAGGAGGCATGTGATGGGAGAAGGGTTATTTGCAATAGGTTTAATATTGTTCCTAGTAAGTTTATATTTTACTTTAAAGGACATAATAATTTCGACGGAACATCTAAAAATATTAAAAATTTAGGGAGGAAAGATGTTAACATTAACAACACCAGCAGTGGTATTTTCGACTATATCATTATTAATGCTTGCTTATACAAATAGATTTATTGCAATAGCAGGTGTTATAAGAGGTTTACATGCTAGAGCTAAAAAAGAAGGAAATAATAATGAAGTAATAAAAAATCAAATTGAAAATTTGAAAAAACGTGTACATATAATAAAAAACATGCAATTTTATGCAATTTTGTCACTATTTTTTTGTGTATTTTCAATGTTTTTATTATTTTTTGGTAGAAATTTATTAGGTGAAATAGTTTTTGCTTTTGCTTTAATTTTATTAATGATTTCTTTAGCTTTATCAGCTTGGGAAATAAAAATTTCTGTAGATGCCCTTGATACCCAACTTAGTGAATGTGTGGGTAAAGAGTGTGAAGTTGATTATGAAAGATTAGAAAAAAAAACAAAAAATCCAACATTAAATTTGTAATTTTGATATTAGAGTAAAAAAGCGTAACTATTAAAGCTACGCTTTTAATTAATAGAAAATAATTGATTTATCAACAATCATTTTTCTATACTATTTTTATCATGATATATAAAATAATATGACAATTATCATATTATTACCACAATTCATACATCTAAATGTTTCACTGAGAAAGAGTGCTGATTATAAATTTTCTAAAGAAATCAGTTAACTATTATATGTATTGAATTTTAAAACTTTTTCTTTAGGAAGTTGAACAGGCAAAAATTTTAATATTTATCATGTTAACTTAATCCTAATTTTTTATATAGATACATTTAAGTAAAAATTTAATGAAATTTATTTATTGATTAAGTCTTGTTCTATTTTAGTTGAGTAATTATTAAAGTATGCTTCTGTAATTTACACTACTTTGCTGCATCTGTAAGCTGAGGAACTATTTGTTTTTTTCTTGATACAACGTCTTTTAGAGTGACAGTTTCTTTATTTGGATTCATTCCAAATGCTTTAATTGCTAAATCTTTTTTTCCAACAATATATAATTCAGTTGCTTTATCTACTATATCAGTAACCATTAAAGCTGCAAAAGATAATCCATCTCTATTAATTAAATTAGTCATAACCGCTTCTAATTCAGCTTTTCTTTCAAAAACTTTTGGTATACTTACTGTATTTACTTGTGCAATAGTTGCTTTTTCTGAACCAAATTCAAATGGTTTCATATCCATGTTATATAATTCTTCAGCACTTTTATCATCAAGAGCTGTTCCAGCTATTAACATTTCCATTCCATATTCTTGATAATTAATTTCAGCTATTTTAGCTAATTTTTTCCCTTGAATTACATCTTCTTCTGTACAAGTAGGT
>CAZFBB010000163.1:0-6318 GCA_964517235.1 uncultured Fusobacteriaceae bacterium | reverse complement strand
CCTTCTACTTGATAACTAAATAATACTAGAGCATTTTCTATTCCATTTAAATTTCTCTCATATCTATAAACATAATAATCTTTACCTTTTACTGTAACTAAATCAAAAGAAGATTTGGCACTATTATTAGAAGTACAAGAAAGATTAAAGACAAGTAAGAGAGAAGAATATATAACTCACGAAGAAGTTTTAACAAAATATGGAATTTCTAAAGAAGAGTTAGAAGGAATTGAAGTAGAGTTTGAGTAAATGGGACATTCATTATTTGCCTGAAGCTGAAAAAGACCTAGAATTTATAGATGGTAGTATAAAAAACAAATATTTGCAGGTTTAAAAAAAGTAAGAGAGGGGGAGTTTTAAAGAAACAAAAAATCTTTAAATTAATAGAAGAGCTATCGAACAAAGACCATTACAAGGTGTCTTTTTTGTGTGCAGTTTCCAAAGTATCAAGATCGGGTTACTATAACTATTTAGCTTCAGAAGAAAATAGAAAAGCTAACCCATACAAAAGAATAGCTAAAGCAACAAAGGTATAGGTCAATCAATGTCAAGAAGAGGTAATTGCTGGGATAATGGCACCTATGGAATTATTCTTTGGACATATGAAAGATGAAATTGATTTAGTTAAATTCAGAAATATGAAAGAAGTAAGAAAAGAAATAGAAAGTTACATATATTATTACAACCATCATAGATATCAATGGAATCTAAAAAAGATGACTCCTGTAGAATACAGGAACCATCTTATACATTTGGCTGCTTAGCCACTCTTTTTTTATTTGTCCTTGACAAAGGTTTCAGATTAAAATGGTGTTTCTTTTTTTATTACAGAAATAAAACTATTTAATATAACAATTTTAAAGATAATCAATATCAGATTCATTTCTGTTACTTTTAATAATAATCTTATAGCAATTTGGACATACAATCTTTAATGAGAAAGTCTTTCAATTTTTTGAACAATTTTTTTTATTTCTTTATGTGAATCTTCCCACCAATTCCTACTCCAAATTCTATGAATCTTCCAACCTTTTAATTCAAGAAACTTTTGTCTATAAATATCTCTTTCTCTTGCACTAGGAGAACTGTGATATGTTGCTCCATCACACTCAATTCCAAGAATATAATCAGAGCTATTTTCATCATAAATTGCTAAATCAATCTTATAATCAGAATCTCCCACTTGTGTATGAACAGTATAATTTTTTTCTCTTAATTTTTCACAAACTTCAATTTCAAATGGACTATCAAAATAATCTTTATTTATAGTTTGAACTTCTTGAATTCTATCAAGAGAATTTAAAATATCTTTAGACAACTCAGATTTTTTTTCAGAAATACTTCTTGCATATTGTAAGTATTTTTTTAATAATTTGGGTCCTCTATTTTTAGCTTCTTCTACATTTAAATCTTCAGGTTCAATGGAAGTAACTACATAAATTTTCTTTTTTGACCTTGAAATAGCAACATTCAGTCTATTTTCTCCACCTTGTTGATTTAAAGTTCCAAAGTGATTAGCTATTCTTCCTGTTTTAGCATCTTTTGCATAAGCAGTCGAAAAAATAATTATATCTCTTTCATCCCCTTGGACATTTTCAATATTCTTAACAAATAAACTTTGATCTTCATTGTTGTCATATCTAACTTTTTCTTTTTCGTAAATATTTCTAAATTCTAGATCACTTTCACAAATATCATCTAAATACTCCTTAATAAGAGATTGTTGCTTTGCATTAAAAGTGATAATTCCAATACTCTCATTGTTTTTTCTATTTAAAAGAAGATCTTTAACCAATTTATATACTTTTATAGCTTCATTACAATTAGACTGTCCTTCCCAAACCCCATTGTCAATTTTGATAACTTCAATAGCCGGTTTATTCAAATCTTGATTATTCGGAGCAGTAATCAAATTTCCATTATAAAAGGCATAATTTGAAAAGTTTATTAATTCAGGATATCTAGAACGATAGTGATAACTTAATAAAGTACTTTGAAACCTTTCTTTAGCTAAATCTAACAAGCTTTCAACAGTTATAGCTGACATATCTATATATTCATCCGAATCTTCTTCTTTTTCTTCAATTCTTTTTTGACCAATTGCATTTGGTTTTAACTGTTTATCATCACCTGCTACAACAACTTTTTTTGCTCTATAAATTGAAGGAAGACTTTTTTCTACAAACATTTGAGAAGCTTCATCAAAAATAACAATATCAAAAAATTTTTTTTCAAAAGGTAAAATTTCTGAAACCATTTCAGGAGTTAACAGCCAACAAGGAATTAAATCAAATAATCCATCTTCTTTAAAAATTTCAATATATTTTCTTAAAGTAAGTTTATTTCTTTTTTTATTTGCTTCAGTAATTAATGATTTATAAAAAACTTCGTTTCCCACTCTGTTATATTGAAAATTACTTTGAATTTTTCTATTTGTTACCTCTTTGATGTAATCTGGTACCAACTTTTTCTTTTCTTGTATCAAATCAAAGGTTCTTGTTTTAATTGTATCATATTCATAAATTAAATTTAATTCAGAATGTACTTCGTGTTCTATTACTTCTATCCACTTAAAGAGATATGTATTTTTTAAATGATCTAAATAGTCCATATTATCAATATTAAATGTAAAATGTTTTAATATTATTAATTCATTATTTGAAAATTCGAGTTTCTTTGAATCATAAAATATTATGTCATCAAAATTATTTGTTATTATATCAATTAAAGGTTTTAAGTCATATGTCTTCTCCTCAACACAAAGTTTATCAATAAAATCTAAAGAAAAATAAGGCTTTAATTCTTCTATGTTCTTATTTATTTCTTTAAACCTTTCTAATTTATTGATAATATCTAATTTACTTTCTTCAATAATTTTATTTTCTAATAAAAGTGAAATTTTACTTGTTATATCCAAATTGTTATTTAAAAGTTTAGACTTTAAAGAATTGTAATAATCATTATCCTTTTTCAAAGAAATAATTAATTCCTTTTTATTTTCGACATTACCATCTACAAAATAATTTTTCAATCTTCTTTTTATAAAAAATTTTCTAGGTGATAAAAAAAATAATTTCTCATATTTATCAAAATTTAGAATATATTTCTTCAATATGATCAAACATTTCAAAATTTTCTTGATATTTCTTTTTATAAAATCCTTCAAAATCTAAATTATCAATTATTTCTTTTAATTCTTTTTCATAAAATAAGTATGACTTTACACTTAAAAATTTACTAATTTCTTCCAAAGACTGGATAAGCTGCCTCTTTTGAGTTATTAAAATATTAGAAAAATTTTTTCTTAATGAAATATCTGCATCTCTTACGTCAAATCTAACAAAATCAATAATTTTGCTAAGTTTTTTTACAAATTCATTTAAAGATTCAAAATTGAAAAAGTCATAGTTACTAAAATTAGAATATATATCATCTAATATTTTGGAATCTGCTTTACAATGAGTATACAATTTATAGAGAGAAACTCCAATATCTCTTTTGATATGTAATGCCTTAGCAAGAATATCTAAACTTTTAATTTTTTCAGAAATCTTATTTGACTGTAAAGTAATACGCGAAGAATCAAAACAGCCTTCTTCTAGAGCTTCTGAATGATTTTGAATAATTTTATTCATAATACTAGTTCTATCTTTCTTTCCATCATGTGCAAAAGCCAATTTACTACTAAGTCCAACTTTTTCAAGCCTCTTATATACAACATCTAGTGCAGTTCTTTTTTCAGAAACAATTAAAACTTTTTTATTTTTTGCTAAATAGTCAGATACTATATTTGCAATTACTTGAGATTTTCCTGTTCCAGGAGGTCCATAAATAACAAGATTATCTAGTTTTTCAGCCATTTTAACGGCTTTTTCTTGACTATAATCAAGTTCTGTTACAAAAAAACTTTCTTTTTCATTTATCTTAGAAATTTCATTTTGAAAATTTTTTATTTCAAAATTAGATGATGAAACTTTTGTATCAAATATTAGAAAATCTTTTATATTTTTTGGTAACTTTCCTAATTCTAACAATTTTTCCATCTTTTCAAACTCTTTAAATATACTATTAGAACCTATTGTATATTGGCCTAGAACCAAATGATTTTTTAAGTAAATTTCTCCATTTCCATATATTTCATAACTTTCTTTTTTATAATCCTTTAATTGTTCTAAATTCTCAGTAAATGTTGAGGTGTTAATTTTAATGTTGTTTTCTTCTCCCCATAATTGACAATAATTTTGAAAATCGGAAATAGTATTAATCTTTTCACAATTTTTGAAAAATTCTTCGATTTCTTCACATTCAACAATAATATGATCTATTGAAATTTCATTTATGTCTTTATATGCCATTAAAAAAACTTTATTTACATATATTTTATCTTTATTTAAATTTTTATAATACCACTCGCCATCTTCTTTATAAATTTGAGTAGGAAATAAAAATAATGGTGCTCTAACCGTTTTTCCATCTAACAGTTTTCCTTCTAAAAAAGGACATCCTGTATATAATTAGTACAATCCTGTTTCACGTTCTTTTTCATCAATACTATTAAATAATTTATCTAAATCTTTAGTAATACTGTGTTGATATGCTATTTTCTCTTCTAATTTATACTTCTCAATAGATTTTATTGCTTCTTCTCTTAAAGAATTATTTTCATTATTCTTAATTTTCAAGATTTCTTCCTTTGAAAATTCTTCTTTAATTATTTTTGAGTCAAGATATTTATCTAAATTATTTTTAATGTCTCTTTTTTCCTCTTTTGAAAGCTTTAACTCATTACTTCTATTTGTTAATTTATATTCTTTATCACTATCCTTGATTAATGATAATAAAATATTTTCAACAAGATTTTCAGTACCTTTGTTAATTTTAAAAATATCAAATGCTTTTGCTGGTGATATTTTACTTCTACATAACGTTTGATTTCTTCCGCTAATGTTAATTAAACGATTTTTATAAGTTTTTAAAGTTTTCTTTTCCATTTTATCCATCTTTCCTTAATCATTTTGGTATTTATTAGACAATAATTAGTACTCGGTTTCAATTTGTGGGGTTCCTCATTCTGTAAAGGTAAGTATCCTTCGCTATCTATCTTTTAGTAATCTTATAATATTTTCCTTTATTTTTGATAATATATGAACTTAAGTATAGTATTGTAGAGTCCAGTAAGCTTTCTTTGTATTAGATAAATGATATTTAATATTCTTTCAGCTCTACCCCTGTTCATAAAGATTTTTTGTAACTTGAAACTTCTTTAGTTTGAAGGTTTATATTTTTTCATTTATTGCAATTGTTTTATACAAATCACTATTATTTGTGATAAAATTCTCAAATTCAAAAAATACTTTCTCTTCCCTTAAAGACAAGGAGATAATTAATATATATTTATTTGGCATTAGTTTAGAATAAGCTTTTAATTTAGTTAAAGAGCTAATTAATATATTTAATTGTTTTGGAATTTATACCTACACTTGATGGTAGCTTTTTCAAATTATTGTGAACTTCCATATAGGTAAATTTTTAAATTTTCTACTTACATAATATCATTTATAATTTTTTTTAGCAATACAATTTTCTTTTCCTTTTGAATTTTTTGAATTATTATTAAAGGTGTATAATCAAAACAAATGCATCACTTAAATAAAAAAACATCCCCCATAAAGAAAATCTTTATGAAGGAACATAAACACCTTAACATAATTGAAAGAAAAAAGATAGCAGTTTTTAAAGCAAAGGGGCATAGTCATAGGGAAATTTGAAGAAGACTAAACTGTTCTTATACAGCAATAAGAAGAGAAGTTCTTAAATTTAAATGTAAGAAAAAGAAAAGTAATTTTGATAAAAGAGGATAAATTTTAGACAGAAAATTTTTAGTTGAAGGACTAGAAGAAGGTAATAATAGAGAGAAAATAGGTCGGTAGGAAGCTTATTTAGTTATTAGTAAAGGGAAAAAATGAAATAATGAGAATTTCAATGGAATATTAAAAGAATTCTATCTAAAGAAGACAGATTTTAGCAATATTACAAAAGATGAAATTGATAAAGTAGTGAATCTTATAAGAAACAGACCAAAGAAAGTTTATTTTAAAAAATAATGTTCTTGAATATTATTATGTTAAATGATATTATAGAATAAATAATGAAAAGGTGGATATTTAATTATTTTATGAATTTAAAGTATTTAAAAAATTTTTTGAAATAGTTGAACTTGATAAAAAATAAATGAGTTAAATGTAGCTTTTATTAAAGCAGAATGAAGATTTGATGAAAGAAATCAAATCACCAGAAGATGTAAAAAAGATATTAAGA
>CAZFBB010000162.1:0-6366 GCA_964517235.1 uncultured Fusobacteriaceae bacterium | reverse complement strand
TGGTTTTTCTCTTAATTCTGTATCTTTATATAATTCAAATAATTCAGCTTCAGTTTTCTTAACTACTTCTGCTCTAGTTCCATTTTTTGCATAATCTTCTAATTGGTGTTTAACCATTTCATCTGTTAAGTAGTAGTATTTATGATAATAACAAGGCATCATACCAAGGTCTAATATTTGTTCTGTAATCCAAGGTTGAGCTTCTATATTTTTAGGGTTAAACTTAGTATCAGTCATTAATTTTTCTAAAATTTCTGGCATCATATCTTTACCATTGTATAGAACTTCTCTTCCCCACACTAAATGATTTAATCCAGTTGCCATAAATAGAAATTTACTTGGATCCTCTTCACCTAATGCTTCTCCAACAGCTTTAGTCATAGCTACTGGTACATTACATAATCCAATTGATTTGATTTTTGTATGCTTAAGTACAGCTTCAGTAACCATACCAGATGGATTAGTAAAGTTTAATAACCAAGCATTTGGACATAATTCTTCCATATCTCTACAAATATCTAAAATTACAGGAATAGTTCTAAGTGCTTTTGCAAATCCTCCTACTCCATTCGTTTCTTGCCCTAACATTCCATGGCTTAATGGGATTCTCTCATCTCTTATTCTTGCATCTAAAAGTCCTACTCTCAATTGAGTTGTTACAAAATCAGCATCCTTAAGAGCTTCTCTTCTATCTAATGTTAAATGAACTGTGCAATCAATTCCAGCTTCTTTCACCATTCTTTTAGCAAGATTTCCAACTATTTCTAATTTTTCTTTTCCATCTTCTATATCAACTAGCCAAAGTTCCTTTACTGGCAAGTGTTTATGTCTTATGATAAAACCTTCTACTAATTCTGGAGTATAACTAGACCCTCCACCTATTGTTACTATTTTAATTCCTTTTTTTTCGACCATTTTAATATTCATCTCCTTCTAAAGTTCTCTAAATGTTACTAATTCAATATTATTATCTTTTATATAATTTTTTAATTTTTCACTTGTTAAAATTTTATATTCATTTATTCTAGCTGTATTATATGAACTACCATAAAATATTTCAGGATCTATAAATGAAGGGTGGCACATTACTTCTACCACTTCTCTACCAGCTTTATACTCACTTTCAATATATTCTATTAATTTTTCAACAGTCATATTATCTCCAAAGAATGAACCTACAAAACCATCATTTGTTTTAATATCTTTCTCTAAGAATGAGTCATATAATTTCATATTTTGTGAAACTGTTCTAACTGGTAAATCATGTTCTCTAGCAAGTTTTTCAACTACTCTTTTAACAGGTGGCACTGCGTGAACGTGATGGTGAGAGTCTATATGAGTTGGTTTTTCTCCAAAAGATAAAAACCTTTCAAATTGAGCTCTAAATTCCCTTTCAATTTCATCTTCGTCTGCAACCATCAACTTTTTATAATCTTTTATAAAAATTCCATCTTCATTTACTATACTTTTATGTCCTTTAACTAATGGTTCTCCCTTTGATAAAACGAAATGTATTCCTACACCTAAATCTCTATTTTCCTTTAATAACTTCATTGCTTCTTCTGTTCCACTTTGATTCATCATCATAGTAGTTGATGATACACAACCATTTTTGTAAGCTTCAACTATACCGTAATTTGTTCCCAAAGATATACCAAAGTCATCAGCATTTATTATTAGTTTCATTTTTTTCCCCTTGTTTAATTGATTTATTACTTATATGAATACTATACCTTTAAAATTCCTTTGTGTCAAAGTAGTACTTTTTGATAGTTTCTCGTTGTAAAAACACTTGTTTAATAAAATATCTTTAAAAATTCCTTTATTTTTTTGACTTATAGATTACCAACGAATTTTTTTTATATTTTTTTCTGTTGTGCTTAATGAAAAATAATAATATCAAAATTGTAAAAAAATATTTTTATATAGATAAAGCCTTTAAAATCAAAGAATTATAAAAAAATTATTTTAAAAGTTAAAGAAATTTTAATTATTATTTTTTCTTCTTCTACAAAAATATTATGAATATTTTTTAGAGTAAATAAAAAAAATTTGCTTTTACATATTCTTTTATTAATAATTTTACAGTTCTATTTTTTATAATAATATATATTTAAATTAATTACAAGCCCAATTTTTCTTTGCATTTTAAAAAAAAAGTGGTATAATAACAGATGATTTATAACACTTGTTATATTAAACTTGTTAAAAATTAACTTTATATATGTAATAATCGGGAGGAAATAAGTGAAAAAAGTGATAGTACATTCATTTGAAGAATTTGAAAGTTATGTTGGAAAGGAAATAGGAGTATCTGATTATATTAAAATAACTCAAGACCAAATAGATAAATTTGCTGCAGCTACAGGTGATTTCCAATGGATACATACAGATCCTGAAAAATGTAAAAATGAGTCGCAATTTGGGACGACTATAGCACATGGATATTTAACTTTATCACTAATACCGCAACTATTTGATCAAATAGTTGATGTAAGTAGTGCTGATATGACTGTAAATTATGGTATTGAAAGTTTCAAATTTAACCAAGCTGTTGTTGTAGATAGCCAAGTTAGATTAGTAATGAAACTTAAAGAGTGTAAAAACCTTAGAGGAGTATGTAGAGCAAAAGTTGATGTTAAGATGGAAATTAAAGATCAAAAGAAACCTGCTTATACAGGAACTATTATCTTCTTATATCACTTTTCAGAATAATTAATAGGATTTTCTAAATTGCTGACTTCGAGGCTATAGACAAGTAAAGATTTTATCCAAGAGTTTTCTATAGCCTCTTTCTAGACAATTTTTTCTATTATCTAATCAAATTTATCATATTTTTTTTGGTTTAAATCCTTTTTTTTCTACTCTATAACTTCCTAAAACTTCTTGTTATTCCTTTATATCTAAGATTTACAAAACTCTTCAATAATATATATTAAAGCTTTTTCTCTTAAATTTTCTCTATAAAGTACAAGGTATATTTGCTTTTAATTTAAGGAAACTATAACAAAATAAAAATATATTGTTTTATATTTTATTTTAAAAAAATTTAAATTATAAACTAGTTGCTTCTCCTAACTGTATATAGTCAATTTCTACTTCTATTTTTCCCCTAATAATAAATCCAATCTTACTTAGTTTATCCTTTGCAATTTCAAAGGAAGCTACTTGATATTTATTAAGAAAAAATATTCCTTTATGTCCATCATACAAAAAATCAAACTGATTATACTCCTCTTTTAAAACTAGTGGAGCTCTTGTCCATGGTAGTATAACATTTTTATCTTCTCCCAATTGACTCATTAATCTAATCATTTGACTATTATTTATCTCAAATATAATTTCCTCTCCAGCTTCATTTTCTACAAACATACCATAACTTGAATCTACATGGCCTTGAACAAATCTAATTTTTGCTTCTGTTCCATATACTTTATTTTCTTCAAAATTATAAGTATATCTTGTTTGTAATATTTGATTTATATCAAAACTTTTTATAATGTACCTTCCATCTTCAATTGAAAGGCTACTTAACTCATCTTTTTTCACTAACCACCCATTTCTTTCATCTTCAAAACCTTCAAAAAATTCATATTTTTTTACTCCTTCCACTTCCTTTTTAACAACTGTTTCCCTTGTATTTCTACAAGCACTAAATATAGACAATATAAATAGTCCATAAAAAAATATTTTTTTCATTTTACCACCCTTTATAAAATTTTAGTTAATATATTATAAAATTATAAATTTTTATAGTCAACTAATACTCTTTTTTAATTTTTAATATACCTATTTTTTTAAAAAATTTAAATAAAAAAGCCAATTTATTTAGATTGGCTTTTTTAACATACTAATGTACATATTCCTTTATTTCTAAATTATCCAATTTCAAATTTTCTGTTTGATAAAATCCTAATCTTACATCTTCTAATAAAAAATTCTTTAAATTTTTAATAAAGAAGCCTTTATCATTTAGTAAAAACATTATTTCTTCATTATTATTATCACTGACAAAGGAAATTTTATTTTCTCCATTAACATTGAAGTTAAATGGTCTGCCATGATATAAAATTGTACTCTCTTTACTTTCACCATTAAACAAAACAATCTTTATATATTTATTATTAGTAAAATTATAATAAATAATGTTTTTGTTTCCTGAAATAAGAACAAATGAAACTTTTGAATATTCCTTGCTTTCCATTTGAACTATATCCACAGAAAATATATAAGCAGACCATCTATATAGTCCGTATTTAATAGGGACATTTTCATAATCTTTCCTTTGCACATTTCTTATATTAATTTTTCCCTTTGATACTGAACTTTCTAATTTTTTAGATCTTTTAATATTTAATATTTTATCTTCAATTTTATCAAAATTATTCTGGTATACAACTTCACCTTTATCTCTGTATATATAATTATAGTTATCTGCCATTTCTTCTACTTCTACCCTATCAACTTCAACACTTCCCACACCATATTGATATATATATAATTTTCTAAAAAAAGATGTTTTTATTTTTACTTGATAAAACTCTTGCCCATTTATAGATAAAATCAATTTATCCAACAAAAGTTCTACACTTAGAGTATTGACCTCTCCTATATTATAGTTATTTATATGATCTTCAAAGAGAACTTGAAATTTTTCACTATTCAAAAAGAACACTACTCTTCCTCTTCCATCACGATTAAATCCTACATAGAAAAAACTACCTTCTCCAACCTCCAAATTTATTCCATATTCACTTTTTCCTTCTACTTTTCCCTTCATATCCAAAGATATTTTATATAAATTCCCATATACAAAGGGAATATTAAAAAGTGTTAGTTTTGTTTTATCTTCTGAATTATTCAAGTATAACTTTCCATTTTTAATTTCATCTTTAAAAGTATCTATTCCCTCTAAAAAATGACTTTTATCTATTTCTTTATCGAATTCTTCAACAAAAACTATTTCTCCTACCATAGTACTAAAAATTAATAAAAAACAAATTATATATTTCATCATAACCTCCTATACATTCTTAAATATAAAATCTTCATCTTTTTCCTTCTCTTTTTGTTCCTTTTCAATATTGCTCTTCTTTTTTTTATCTTTATCATTCTCTAGATAATCTCTTTGGTAAAATTCAAAATTATCAAAGGTATAATTTATCTTGCCATATGAATATAAAACTAAGTTTTTACACATTAATCCATTTAATTTTAAGATAATTAAATTTTCATCATTTAAAAATATGCTTATACTGTCTTTATTAGTTATTAACTGGAATTCATTACTTTCTCCTAACTTATAATTTTCATGGATTCCTTTAAAATAATAAGTTTTTACATCTTTAGTATTATGGGTATATACATAAAGTACCTGATTCTCATTTATTTCTAATATTAACCTCCATCTTTCATAAAGGTATACTTTAAATCCAACAAAAGTATAAAAATTAAAGGCATTTCTCTCAATTTCAAAGGATATTTTACTTTCAAAGTTATTTTTAAATGAATAGTTCAAGGGTGTTTCTTTAATTATCTTATCTTTTTTTATCTCTACCGTATATTTCCCATTTTTTATTGATGTTTTTTAATCACTATTATCTTCAAATACAAATCGCTTATCTTCTTTAGTAAAATCAACCTTTTTAATCTCTCTCCATTCATTCCCACCATAAATAAATATTGAAAGAAGTAAAAATATTAAATATTTCATTTCCCTCCCCCTCTAATACAATATCTCTTCAAATCTTATATTGTTTATAGCTACTTTTAAATTAGCTTCTACAGAAAAACCAAAACCTATGCAGATTTCCTCTTCAGATATCCTTGTTTTGCATACTTCAAAATTATTTACTAAATAAACAATAAATCCTTTATCAATTAATATAGTTATAGTAACTTCATTATTACTAATATATTTAGACAAATTAGCTCTATGGTTGCTTATTTTTCCATTGTTATTTTCAAATTTTGAATAAATCTTTTTATTAGAATTTATATAAAAATAATCTTTTCCTTCTGTTGTTTCTATATAAACTCCATAATATGCCCTTTCATCTCCATTTAGGAAGCTTATGTCAAAGGTAGAAGCAAATACTTTTTCCTTGGAAAAGTTAAAGTTACTATAAGTTTCAAAAGCAAAAAAGTTATTTAAATTATCGATTATGTACTTTCCATCTTTTACATAAGCTTCTCCCTTCCCTATTTCCCCTGTAAAAAATAGATCTGATTGCTTATCAAAAGTCTCATAAAGTGAAAAATTCCCCTTATACTCATATGTAGCAAGTAGTTTAAATGAAAAAATTAGTATAATTATTATATATTTCATCTCTTCCCCTTTCTATAGAATGCAATATAAATATACCT
>CAZFBB010000161.1:0-6405 GCA_964517235.1 uncultured Fusobacteriaceae bacterium | reverse complement strand
ATTTCCAAAAGTTTTAGTAGAATCATATATACGGTTAGTCCTTGAAAAAGCTTGAATTAAACCATGATAACGAAGGTTTTTATCAACAAATAGAGTATTTAAACAAGGAGCATCAAAACCAGTTAAGAACATTCCTACTACAATTAATAAATCAATTTCTTTATTTTTTACTCTTTTAGCCAAGTCTCTATAATAATTTTGAAATTCTTTACTTTCTACTCCATAATTTGTCTTAAACATAGTATTATAATCTTTTATGGCTAAAGTTAAAAACTCCTTTGCACTTGTATTCATTGCCGAAGGTTCAAAAGTTTCATCAATAATTTCACCTATAGAACTTTGCTCTTCATTAGGAGCAAATGAGAATATAGTAGCAATTTTTAAAGGTTTATCACTTTCCTTTTGTAATTCATTTAATGATTCATAATATAATTTAGCTGCTTCTACACTACTCACAGCAAACATTCCATTAAAACCTTTGTTACCTGGATTTAAACGGTGAGTTTTTACCTTAAAATTATTAAGTATATACTGTGAAATTTCCTTAATACGTTCAGGGTGTAATAAAGCTTCTTTTGTTTCTGCTGCTGATAATTTACCTATATCTTGTTCAGACTCAATACTTTTGAACTTTGGTCTTACATCATTATAATCAACTTTAAATTTTAATACTTTTTCATCTCTAATTGCATGAGTAATTACATATGAGTGTAGTTCTGCACCAAATACAGATTGAGTAGTTTCAGAACCTAGGGCATTTTCAGGAAAAATAGGAGTTCCTGTAAAACCAAACTCATAATATTTTTTAAACTTCTTTTTTATATTTTTTTGTGCTTCACCAAATTGAGATCTATGAGCTTCATCAAATATAAATACTACTTGTTTATCATAAATAGTTAAATTTACATCACTCTTTATAAGGTTATTCAATTTTTGAATAGTTGTTACAATGATTTTATTATCATCTTTTTCTATATTTCTTTTTAATCCTAATGTACTTTCAGAACCATTAACACTATCTGGAGAAAAACGCTGATATTCTTTCATAGTCTGATAGTCCAAGTCTTTTCTATCTACTACAAAAAATACTTTATCTATAAATTCTAGTTCTGTAGCCAAACGGGCTGCTTTAAAGCTAGTAAGGGTTTTTCCAGAACCAGTAGTATGCCAAATATATCCTCCACTTTCTGTTGTTTTCCACTTTTTCCCATTATAAGAACTTTTTATCTTCCATAAAATTCTTTCTGTTGCTGCTATTTGATATGGTCTCATAATAAGAAGATTGTTGTTTATATCAAAAACTGAATAATGTAAAAGTATACTCAACAGAGTATTTTTCTGAAAAAAAGTAACTGTAAAATCTTTTAAATCTTCAATTACGCTATTATCAGATTTTGCCCAATTCATAGTAAAGTCAAAACTATTTTTATTTCTAGTAGTAGTATTGGCAAAATAACGGCTATAAGTACCATTTGAAATAACAAAAATTTGAATATATTTAAAGAGCGAGTTTTCTGAATTAAAACTCTCTTTACTATATCTATGAATCTGGTTAAAAGCTTCTTTTATAGCTACACCACGTTTTTTTAACTCTATTTGAACTAGAGGCAGACCATTAACTAAAATGGTAACGTCATATCTATTAGTATGGGTTCCAGTTTGCTCAAATTGTGAAATTACTTGAACTTTGTTATTTGCAACATTTTTTTTATCTACTAAATAGATATTTTCAATGTGTCCATCATCAAAGACAAAATCATATATGTGATTCTCATGTATTTTACGAGTTTTATCAATATGATTATCGCTTGGTTTATCCAAATATTGTTCGCAAAATCTAGTCCATTCACCATCAGTAAATTGCACTTTATTTAGCTCTTGGAGCTGTACCCTTACATTATTTAACAAATCCATAGAGTTTGTTATATTAAGGTATTCATAACCTTGATTTTTTAAATCTTCTATAAACTCTTTTTCTAACTCTGCTTCTGTTTGATAACCTGCTCCTTGTTGGTCTATCTTTTCATATTTATCTAAAACTATAAAGTTATTTGACTCTGCAATAGTCTTATAATCAGTCATTTTTATTATTCCCTCCAAAAATTATAGCTAGTTGTTAGATGATTAAGTAAAAACTTAACTGTTTGTTTCTCTGGTTCAGTTGGTTCTCTTACTGTCAAATTTGACAAAGTAGAATGACTTGTAAATTGCATAACACGATTATAATAAGTATTTTTATCATCAGGTAATAGTTCTGACCATTTTGGAAACCCAAGAAAACTTGATGTCTTTTCATATAGATTTCTTAAAAGTGTAAAATGGTATTTTTCTATTTGATTTTTCTCAATAGCTTCTTCAATAATATTTATCAAATGTAAATGGTATGAAAAACTTTTATTTGAGTCACCATTTACTTCTTTTAATTCAAAGGTTCCATCTTCATGCTTGTTTAATAAATAACAAGTTTTTGTTTTCAATTCATTATAAATTATATTATAAAAAATAGGACTATGTGTTGTAATAACAAATTTAAGATCTGATTTGCTCAATTTTATTAGTTCAGCTAAATCTACAGCCAATTGAATCAGATGGTTGTCATCTAATGAACTAACAGGGTCATCAATAAATATATATTCTAATTTATCAAATTGATTTGTTTCTCTATCTCCTGGTTCAACCTCATTTAATACTAATATAATTTGTTCTAACAAACTATAAAAGATGCTCCAGATAAAATTACTTTCTTCTCCTTTTGATATTTTGATATTTGAAAAATTTTCATTATCACCTCTTTGAACTGAAAAAGTCACTTCTGAAAATCTAGGATTAAACTTTGGTGTCAAAACTGAACTTGTATAACGTTGAAAATTATTTATAATATTTTGGTCTTGTCCTTGGTCTTCAAAAATCCATTTTGTAAAAGAATTAGGTTGTATTTTAAGCTTTCTTTCGCCACCAAATTTCAAATCATTATCCCAATAGAATAAATCTTCAGTAAATGCATTGTAATAAAGTATTTTTCTTTTTTCTATTTCTAATGGCTCTTCACTTTCTGAATCCTTTTCTATTCTTGAATCAATTAAATTTTTAAATTCTCTTGAAAGTCTTGTTTTCCCTGTTCCATTAAAAGCATATATAAGTTGTACTTTGGGAACTGGATAAGTTTTTTCAATTTCTTTCGGTGTAATTTGCTTAGTTTCTTTTTTTATAACCTCTTTAACAACTTTTGAACTACTAAGTTGTCGTGCTATTTCACGTAAGTTTTTCCCCATATTACGCCTCTACCTCCTTTTTTGGAAAAGTAAGAAGCATATCCCTGTAATATTCATATTGTTTTTGTCTTAATTCAATTTCTTTTGGTAATCCCTCACTTATTGAAGTTGTTAAAGTATCAAATTTATCTAAAATAGATACTATTTTTTCTTGAGTTTCTCTTGGTGGAATAGGAACTATTATTTTAGCCATATCCGTCGCTGATACGTCTATCACTTTGGTACCTTTTGCATATTTTCTTTTCAATTTTGAAAAGTGAGAAGATTGTGTAAAATGGGCAAAATAACTATTCAAAATTTGACTTGAAGGTCTAAAGATAGAAGCATGTCCACCAGTAACTGCCTCTTCTTCGCCCAAATAAACTAAAGCTTTACCCACATCCTGTAAATTCTCGCTAGTATTTGTGATGATTACATCACCTTTATTGACTTTTTTCAATTTTTTAGCTGTCTCAGTTGACACAAAAGAAAGTGTTTCTTTTGCATAAGTTCCGTAATATGTATAAATTTGACCATAATGAATAGCAGGCACCCCAGTTTCTGTAAAATCACTTTTAGGTAATCCATTACCACGAACAAATTCTCCAACATCCCCCAAGGCTTTCCACTCAACTTCACCCTCTTCAAAAGTAAACAACTTATCACGATAATAGTTATACTGCTTTTTACGAGCTGTAAGTTCTGCTGTAAGTTCTGCTGTAAGTTCTGCTGTAAGCTCTGTGAAGGTGTCTAATATCCTTACTATCTCCTTTTGTACTTCTAGGGGTGGGATTGGGATGGAGATTTTTTTGAATCTTGCTTTAGATATATTAAACCTAGTGACCCCACTAGCTGTTTTTGCTATTTTTTTACGCATAAAATAACTTCGGAACAAATATTTTGAAAACTCTGGTATTATTTCTATGTCATCATTAAATCTAATTCCGAAGGAGAAACTATTTAGATAAACTTTGCTGTCAAATTTTGTAGTAACAGAAGAAGACATTCCAGATTCTTCTGCAGTCTCTGATGAACCTGTGAATAGTACATCTCCATACTTAACTTCGTATTGATTTTCTGAAATAGAAACTTTTACTGTTTCAAGTTTTTCAAAATTTACATCTATGTTATCAAAAATATTTTTATATGAAATATAATAAGCATTACCATTTTGGAAATCATTTTTACTTTTACCTTTAAGTCCACCATAAATATTTGAAATTTCATCTATTATTTTC
Organism: uncultured Fusobacteriaceae bacterium; assembly: GCA_964517235.1. Lineage (GTDB taxonomy): Bacteria > Fusobacteriota > Fusobacteriia > Fusobacteriales > Fusobacteriaceae > CAZFBB01. The sequence continues at coordinate 1,916 of CAZFBB010000161.1, read as the reverse complement.
CACTCAACTTCTACCCCATCAAGCAATTTTCCCATAAAATCTGGCTTAATCATCCTTCAATCACCTCAATGATTGCATCTATATCTGTTCTAAGCTTGTCTATTTTTTCCACTGTAGTTTTTATCTCTGCATTAAGCTCTTTTATATCTATTTTTTCCCTTGTGTCTTTTGCTTCTACATAAGAGCTTACAGATAGGTTATAATCATTTTCTCCTATTTTATCATTGCCTACAGATTTTGCCACATGTTCTATATCTTCTTTTTTATCAAACATTTCCATAATTTTTTCAATATGCTCATCTGTTAATTTATTATTATTTGTTTCTTTTTTAAAGAACTCTTCACCGCTTACATCTATAAATTGAACTTTGTTTTCTTTTTTGTTTTTAGCAAGAACCAAAATATTAACAGCAATTGAAGTTCCATAAAATAGATTTGGAGCTAATGAAATAACTGTTTCTACATAGTTGTTATCAACAAGATATTTTCTAATTTTTTGTTCTGCTCCACTACGATAAAAAATACCAGGGAAACAAACTATAGCTGCTCTACCTTTTGGTGATAAATAACTTAGAGTATGAAGAATAAAAGCAAAGTCTGCTTTCGATTTTGGTGCTAATACTCCTGCTGGAGCAAATCTATCATCATTAATAAGAGTTGGGTCATCACTTCCTATCCACTTTACTGAATATGGTGGATTTGATACTATAGCATCAAATGGCTTTTCATCTCCATAATATGGATTTCTAAGAGTGTCACCAAGGGCTATGTTAAACTTGTCATAGTTTATATTATGTAAAAACATATTCATACGAGCAAGGTTATAAGTAGTATGATTTATTTCTTGACCATAAAAGCCATCTTCAATAATGTGCTCATCAAATTGTTTTTTAGCTTGTAATAATAGTGAACCTGAACCAGCAGCAGGGTCATAAATTTTATTAATTTTATCTTGTTTATGTATTGCTAATTTAGCAATAAGACTAGATACACATTGAGGAGTAAAAAACTCTCCTCCAGATTTACCAGCATTAGCTGCATAATTTGAAATTAAAAATTCATATGCATCACCAAAAAGATCTATATGATTATCTTCAAATTTACCAAAATCAAGTCCTGCTACACCTTTAATTACCGCAGCTAAACGACTATTTTTATCTTTTACAGTATTTCCTAATCTATTACTAGTAGTATCAAAATCTGCAAACAATCCTTTTATATCCAGTTCAGATGGATAACCATTTGCCGAACTTTCAATAGCTGAAAATATCTTAGCTAAGTCTGTATTTAAACTTTCATTTTTATTAGCAGTTTTTGCTATATTACAAAAAAGTTGGCTTGGATATATAAAATAACCTTTTGTTTTAATTGCGTCAACTTTAATCTCTGGAGTAATTATTTCATCCTCTAAATCTGCATAGTTGATACTTTCATCTCCACCTTCTATATAATTAGAAAAATTTTCACTAATGAAACGATAAAAAAGAGTTCCTAAAACATATTGTTTAAAATCCCATCCGTCTATAGATCCACGGACATCATTAGCTATTTTCCATATTTGTGATTGTAATTGGGCTCTTTGAGCTGTGCTTGACATTGTATACCTCCAATTAATTATTACTTTGTCATTTATAATAATTTTTTCTATATAAGTTAAATTTTCTTATTTATTTTCATTCTTGTCCAAAATATAGTATACCTTTTTTTGTTTAGGGATACAATAGAATAATTGTGTGGAGAGAAAAATGTAGAGGAGGGCGTTATAAAAATTAGGAAAATAATTTGTAAAGCTTGGTAACCTTAATCCAAAAAAACCACAAACAAAACATTTATTGAATTTAATAAGTGCACTTATTAATTCTGAAGGTAAAAAAAATCTTTCAAATTTGAATAGAAATCTATTAAATACTACTAAT
>CAZFBB010000160.1:0-6434 GCA_964517235.1 uncultured Fusobacteriaceae bacterium | reverse complement strand
TATAAAATTTGTGAATTTTTTGTCTAAAATAAAAAAGAGGACTTTTAAAAACCCCTGAAAATTCTTATGTTTTAGATACTCTTTCATTTTAAAATTTTTTTACTTTTTAATTATATTTTCATAGATACAGTTTTTGTACCTCTGGAACTTATGCTATATAGGTCGGCTCTTTAGTCAAAACGCAAGTATTGTGCGGGAGAAGTTTAGGAAAAAACTTTATTGAAGGGATTAAGAGTCTAAGGTTAATTAATAAAAAACTCTTTCTCACAAAGAAATCAAAGATTAATTATGCTCTAAGATTAAAAATGACTTATGGGATTAACCCTTTTATCTGTCTAAGATGTTCTACTCAAATGATTTTATTAGATATATGGCACCATAAATATGGTGTTATCTTTAGTATTTTTAATAATGAATCAAACCCTTAACAGCTTGCTTTCATAATTTATTTCGAAGCATTTAAAAAAATGCTCTTTTTGTCGTTCTAATTTTTCTTTAATCTTTTTGAATTTAATTTTCACTTGAACTTTTGTTCATATTTTCAACCAATATTGAAAAGTATAATTTCCTAAAGAATTAAAAAAAAGAGCTCTACACTCTTTTTATTTACTTTTTATTTTTATCTATTCTTTTCTTTATATAGTTTACTTGCTTTATATAAGCCAGTATAAAGAAAAAAAATAAAAATATTCCTATTGTTAACCCTTTTTCTTCCTTTATAATCCTAAGCATTTCAATATCTAATTTAACATATACTTCCATCAATACTACTACTAAAAAAATAGCAACTAATGATCTGTACATATTCCCTGTTTCCATTAATATCTCTATTTTATTGTCCTTTTTTGAAGCTTCTATATATTCATTATACGGAGCAAATTTAACTAATTTTAAAAATTTTAAGGAAGGTTCTACTATTATAGATCCTATTCTACTTAAAACCATACCAATAAAATAATAAATCATAAAATCTGCTAAAGAACCATAAGAATTGAAAGAAATAGAAAAAATTTCTTTTGATAGGAAAATAAATACTACTCCTGGGAAAATATAATTAAGTATATTATATGATGAAACTTTTTCAAATACTTTTTCTAACAAATTTGTCTCCTTAATTCATTTTTTCAATTCGACTATTATGTAACATTTTCAAATATATGTCAACAAATAATAGAACAGAAGGAACTTTTTTTCTTTTTTAAATATATTAGGTGTTAAATTTTCAAACTTCCTATATAATTTTTCTCTCCACTTGAACTTTTTCTTTTATTTTCTAAAAAATCAACTGAATAAGTATCACTTTGTACATAAATATGAATATAATCGGATTCTATATCAAAAGTTATATCTTTTGCTGAATTTTGAGTTATTGTATTGTAAGAACTATAATAATTTAAATTTTCTGAAGGAGCTTCTCCTATTACTATAATTTTAGGTTTTAGTTTTTCCAACACATCAGATGGTACTTTCCCTGATTCTCTTCCATGATGTGGAGCAAAAAGGACATCTATTTCATAGTAATCAATTTCATCTTTAACTTTGTTATGAAAAGTTTCTTCTAAATCACCCATCCACATAAAATTTGCATGACCTGAATATCTTATTATTGGTGAAATATTGTTAGGACTTTCTCCTTTTTTAACTTTTTCAAGTTCTGCTATAAAATCTTCATTACTTGTTATAGGCCAATGACATATTAACCCAGCACTTTTTCTTTCATCGGAAGATTCATTCATCCACCTTCTACTTACACCTTTGTAAATATAAAAATTTTTCTCAGAATTATCCCTTAAAGAGCAATATTCTTCGAAGCTTTCTGTATTATCATTTTTAGTTGCCTCATTTTGAACAACGTAAAAATTTAATAAACTCAATTCTTCATTTAATTTTTTTAACCCTAGAATATGATCTTCATCTGGATGAGTTGAAATAAACCTTGTTACTCCTTTACTTTTAGATTCTTCTTTTATTTCTTCAATAATTTTTTCTTGGTTTTCTTCAGATAAACAACAATCTATCAAAGTAAAATTATCATTACGGTGTTTTATATAAAACATATCTCCATTTCCAACTGAAAAACTTTTTACTAAATTACTCATATCTAACCCCCTATATTTATTTTAAAAACTATTATAGAATTATTATACAACTTTTCAAAACGAAAGTATAATATAGCCTAAGTGGGCTTATAGTACCTTATTATTTAAACTACTTCTAATTACAAAAATGTGCTTTTGTCGTTTACTAAATATTTTGAAAGTATCTTGTTTCTTTTCAATATACATAGCTAATAAAAAAACATCTTTATAATCTCGAAAGTAGTTAAAACAAAAGTTAGAATAAAATGCCAATTATTCTAAGTCTTATTTGAATTAATAATGAATCAAACCCATAGTAGCTTACTTTCATAGTTTATTTAAAAGCATTTAAAAAAATCAAACTTCTCAACACCTACATTATACGCACCTCTATCTTTTTAAAAATAAAAGTTCTACTAATATACTCCATCCTAAATCTTCTCTTCTACATAATATTTATATATATAATTAATATTTTTAATTATATAAACTATTCAAGTTAATTTCAAATTAAAAAAAGTTAATATTATAAAATTTGTGAATTTTTTGTCTAAAATAAAAAAGAGGACTTTTAAAAACCCCTGAAAATTCTTATGTTTTAGATACTCTTTCATTTTAAAATTTTTTTACTTTTTAATTATATTTTCATAGATACAGTTTTTGTACCTCTGGAACTTATGCTATATAGGTCGGCTCTTTAGTCAAAACGCAAGTATTGTGCGGGAGAAGTTTAGGAAAAAACTTTATTGAAGGGATTAAGAGTCTAAGGTTAATTAATAAAAAACTCTTTCTCACAAAGAAATCAAAGATTAATTATGCTCTAAGATTAAAAATGACTTATGGGATTAACCCTTTTATCTGTCTAAGATGTTCTACTCAAATGATTTTATTAGATATATGGCACCATAAATATGGTGTTATCTTTAGTATTTTTAATAATGAATCAAACCCATAGTAACTTACTTTCATAACTGCCACCATATACTTTTATATCCATTCCTACTCCTAGATTAGACAGCTTATGAATGGCCTATCTCCTACACTTCCACGAGTCTTCAAAATTGACCTTTCTTCATTTCCGCCAATTAAGATAAGAACTTGTGTCTTTCCTCACTTCCACCAGAGAATCCACAACTGCAAATATTCTAGATGATTTGCATGTTGTTAAATAGTAGATAAGAGAAATTAAGGCCTAATGCCTTAATTTTTTTATTGACACCTTGAAATTATTCTATTTTAATCGTATACTATTTTTATGTGAAAATAAGAAATGAAATATAAAATAGCTTTGAAGGGAGGTTCTATGATTGATGAACATATAATTCAAGAAATTTTATTAATGCCTGATTCTGAAAAAGGAGGAGATAATGCATTGGATGGATTTGAATTCCAAGTTTCATCAGCAATCTATTCAATATTTTCAGAATTAAGAAATAATAACTCATTTGCATTAATTTATGAAAAAATAGAAGACTTTATCATTTTTTCCGATAAAATAAAGTTATATCAAGCTAAAAGTATTTCAAGAAACCTAACTCCAAAACTATTATATCAAAGAAAATCAAAACCTAAGAAAAATAGTTCTGGTCTATCTATTATCGAAAAAATGAATCAGAATTATAGGTTAGTTAAAGAAAAATATCCTAAGTATGCTATTGAAAATAATTTGATAGTTTCTAAACAATATACTTTCTCTAAAAAACTTAATTCAAATTTAGAAAACATAATTGAACTTGAAAAATTAAATTTTGATAGATTAAGCGAAGAAGTAAAAAAAGAAATAATAACTGAAACTACCCATGATGATTATGATTGGTCAAAAATAAATAGTATTAGACTAATTAGAAAAGATAGTCATGAAGAAATTACAAGAGCTTATATTGATGATGTATTAAATGAGTTAAATATTGGAAAAGGGATTAGTCCTAAAGCTCTTTATGATTCTTTAGTAAGTAAAATAAAAAGTAATAGAAAAAACAAAAGCTCTTTAAATTCAAAATTTCTTTTAAATGAGATACAAAAATATTCATCTTTTTCAAGTGATATAAACTTTAATGATGTGGCCTACTTGCTAAATGAAGAAGATAAAAAACAAATTATGTTTTTAAATAGTAGCTTTAATACTCTTAAAGAGTTAATAAAATTAAATAATACACCAGAAGCAAAAGCCTATAAAAGAATAAAAAATTATTGTCAAGCCAATAATTTTCCAAATACAGAGGAAATTTATACCTCATTAGAACAATCTAATAATTTCAATGATTTATTTTTAACGTTTGAAAGCTTTGACATAAAAGCTTTAATACTTTTAATCGTAGGAAAGGGGGATTATAGATGAATTTGAAACTTGATAAATTTGTGATATTGTCACCACAGACATTAAAAGCTTTTAGTGAGACATTTAAAGAAAAAATAAATGTTATAATAGGGGAAAAAGACTCCGGAAAATCATCGTTAGCCCGTTCAATTTTATACACATTAGGATGTGACGTTAGAAACTTAGATTTCATATCTAAATTACCTGAAAATATTTATATACTGCATTTTAGTATAAACAAGGATTCATATATTTTAATAAGAAAAAAACTTAAAAATGGTAAAGGGCAAAACTTCTTTAAAATAATCAAAAATAATACTGAAGTACGGAAATTCTTTAAAACTGGTGATTTTAGAGAATATTTGAATAATATATTTAACATAAGCATGCTTGTTATTGATAAAAACAAGCAAGAAACAAAACTTTACCCTAACCACATTTTTTTACCTTTTTATATAGATCAAGATTTTAGTTGGCAAAATTATTTGTCTGACTCTTTTACAGGGATAAACTTTATAAAAAAGTATAAAAAAACTATTCTAGAGTATTTTACAGGTGTTCACTCAAACAAATTTTATGAGTTGAAATTAAAGAAAGATAAACTAAACAATAATCATATAAAATTAGAAGCGCTATTAAAGAGTAAAGAACTTATTTTTGAAGAGAATATGAAAAGCATTAAAATTATTGAAAATATTGATGTGGATTCCTTTAAAAAACAATATAAATATTTCTTACAACTATATGAAAATATAATTGAAACTGAACATACTTTAAAAAGAGATTTAAATGAAAAAATCTATAGAAAAAACACTTATGTCCAAATGAAAAACAAGTTGAATTCTTCTATTGACAATGTTATTGACTCGGAATTAAACCATGCCTGTCCTAACTGCAATCAAAAAATTGAAAACGATATGGAAGAAAATTATAAATTATACTTAACAAAACAAAACCTGATTAAAGAAAGAGAAAAAATAAGCATGTATATCTCTGATACAGAAGAGGAAATCAACCAAATTATGGGTGATGTTGTTAATATCAAGGATAATAGTTCAAGCTTAAAAGAAAAGTTAGATGCCGATTCTAAAAAAATTCAATTAATCGATAGGGCTAAAAGCTATGCATTTAATGTAATTAATGAAAATTTAACAAAAGAAATTCTTAAATTAAAGAATGAAATCCTAAATATCGATGAAGAATTAGAAGCTATCGAAGAAGAATTAAATAAATTAAATAAAAATGATGTATCAAAGGAATATAAAACTCTAATGATCCAAGCTTTTAATGAATTAAATATTGATTTTTCGTTTAAAAATTATTATGATTCAAATTTAGAATCAGTAAATATATCTTTATCTGGAGCTTCAAAAGTCCAAGCTTTTTTAGCACAATATTTATCTATATATGAAATAAACTCAACTATAAAAGATATAATAAATATTCCAATGTTTATAGATACTTTTTTAAAAGATGACTTTAATGAAGATGAAATAAAAAGAACTGCAACTTATATATTCAATACTTTAGAATCTAAGTTTCAGTCATTTGTATTTATTTCAGATAATAGACACACACTAGATTCTATAAAAAACTATAATTCTTATCAACTTCATTTAGATGGTAAAAATGGGTTGCTAAACAAAGATTATAATTCAATATATACTGAATATTCTAGTTTATTAGAAATTTAATCAAAAACACATGAGTTTATTTCTCATGTGTTTTTTTGTTTTCATTCCAAAATCTCCTATATAATTTTTTTATACATAAATAAAAAGCTATTTTTACGGTATTTCCTCATAGAAAATTAAACCAAGACAACCAATACAAATAAATTTTAATAACTAAATTTTAATAACCTCAAGTGACAAATTAAATAAATATAAACTGAATATATTATACAAATGTATTTTTAACAAATTCAAACATAATTCTTATATTGAATAAGCCTTACCTTAAATGGTGGAGCTTATTTTATTATACCTGAATTGTCAATTTAAATCAGAAAATAACATATGCTAGATATCTAGGCAACA
>CAZFBB010000159.1:0-6560 GCA_964517235.1 uncultured Fusobacteriaceae bacterium | reverse complement strand
ATTTATAAAAAAAATTTTTTACAATCAAAATTCCAACAATGCAGTTCAAAAGCATGCAAAAAACCCTCTAAAATTTGCAAATGCTCTTAAACTACACCATTCCAATTTTAATTTTTGTCATTATTAATGACAAGATTAAAGAGGGAATATATTTGATTCCCCAAAGAACTATATAACAATAGATGTACAAAGATTAGTATGAAACCTATTCTGTAAATGGAAGTAATATAGAAAATCTTTATTTTTAAGGTAAAGCATTAAGAAAAAGGCATAGGAAGTTTAAGGTTTATATCTTTCTTTCTAAACTTTTCTCTCTAAAATAAATTATGAAGTAAATAAACATTATCACCTTTGCCACTAAGATTAATCACTATATATTTATACAATCACTTACTAATAAAATTATACTTCTATCAATTACATATGTCAATGGTTTTTTTGAAATAAACTTACAAACATCAATATAATATAGTAAAATTTAATATACTTAGATACAAAAGGAGTTATATTATGCAAAAAGAAATTGCAGAAAGTGTAGAAGTTTCAGAAGAGAAAAGAATAGAACTTGCTAAACACTTGGTTAAGTTAAAGAAAAGAAGAGGGCTAGGATTTAATCAATTAGCTTTAAAATCAAACTTAAATGTTAGAAGCTTAACCGATATATTAAATGGGAAGATAAGAAAAATAAATCCATTTCAATTAAAAAATCTAGCTATTGCTTTAAAGATAAGTTATTTGGAATTATACAGGATAATTGGATATGTAGATGAGGAAGACATTACTTCTAATAACAAGTTGATTCTTACCGAATTGAGAGAAGAAATACCTGTGTATTCAAAGATTCATATAGATTCTGATAAAAATCTAAAGTATGGAGAAATCTTGGAATATCTAACTATACCTAAACTAGGAAATGGAAGTGAAATAATTGGTTTAAAAGTAGATGGAAATTCTATGGAACATATTATTCCCAGTGGTGCTACTGTCTTAGTGAAGAAAGATGCAGGAGTACATCATAATGAAATTGGAGTATTTATCTATAAAAATAACCTATTAGTCAAAAGATTAAAGGATAAAAATAATATTCTACTTTTAACATCTGAAAATAATAACTATGATCCTATCCTTGTTACTGATAAAGACTACTTCTATGTAGTAGGTAAAGTAGTAGAAGTTATGTACGAAATATAAAGGAAAAATTTTAAATTAATAAAGACTTTAGAGAACTTCTAAGTCTTTTTTTATCGATAATTTTTAACTTTGACAAAAATTTTATCTTATATTATAACTTTATTTATCTATAATAAAACTTGTAGCAGTAGACACCTAAAAAAAGTATCTACTTTATAAATTTATCTTATAATGTTAATATTCCTGCTATTATCATCTTTCAATTTCTAACAAAAGCCAAGTAGGCTCATCATTTGTTTTGCTATTGTTATAAGTAACTTTGTTATACTTGTTGTTTATAATAAAGGAACCTTCACGGTTTGAAGAAACTTTTGTTGATAATCTTGCAATAGGACAATAACCTACTTTTAACTCACTTGACCTTAATTCAAAAGATTTATCTAAAATATTGTCAGTTTCTTTTTGAAAATCGAGAATTTTATCCATAATTGCAAAGGTGAGTTGGATACTTGCTGGTGTCATACTTGATAAAATTTTCCCTGTATTCTTTTGAATTTCTAGCCCTTCATCATTTAAGAAGTCTTTAAATTCCTCTATTTCTTTACCATCTAACTCACTTATTTGAATTCTGACTTGAATATCTCCACCTTGGTAATTATCAACTTTAAATATTGATTGTTCTAAATCCAAGAAATCTCCTTTCATAACACCTTCTTTTAAAAAGCTATGTACAATAGCTCCACTAGAAGTATTATCATTTTTTTCATAAATTGTTGTAGTTACAAGAAATTCATTAGTTACCTTTCTTTTAATAAGTTTTGCATATAATTTTTCGTAAAAAGGTTCAAAATCATCATGTATGTATATATTTGATATGTGTATAGAAAAATTATCTCCTTTTTTTATTAAATCCTCTTCTCCAGAATAAGAATCTGTTTCAGCAGAGATTACTTCTGTAAAATCATGTATTTTGTCATTTGTAGAAATTATAGAACCATCTTCTAATTTGACAGTCTTAACAATTTCACTTCGTGATTGAAAATGATGACATGCCAATAAAAAATTTAACATTAATATACACGTAAATACCTTCAAGATTACCTTAAACTTTTTCATATCTAATTCCTCCTTTTAATTAATATGCCTACTGTAATATCCTACTTCAATTTTTTTTGTGACACAATGCCTTTGAAAAACAATAATATAGTCGATGTTTCTTAATATTTGCACTATGAAAGAGTTCTTTTAAGAGAAGGTTTTCATATACCTCAAATTTCTCTCTTTAGAAGAGGAGGTTAAAAACTGACTAAAATTTTTAATAAAAAAAAGACTGACTAAAAAGTAAAGATTGCCCCTACCTTTTGAGTCTGTCTCTTTTATAAATATTTTAATTGTCTATCTAAAAATTTATTTCTTTCATTTTCAAATTTATTTCTTTGATAAAATTCAAGATAAAGATATCCAAGTTTATAAGATTTATTTTGATTAAGTGTTTTAAAATAGATATCTTCCATTTTTTTTATAAATTCAATATCACTTTTATCAGCTAACTTTAATATTTTTTCCATAGCTAATAATTGATATGTACAATTCTTCTCACAAAATGTATTAATAACCCTCATGTAAAAATCTAAAGATTTATCTTCTTTCTTTAGATAATAGGCTGATTGAGCCATATCATAACTTATTCTAGCAATTTTTAACTTTTCAAAGGAACTAATATCAATTTTTTTGAGTAAAGCAAAGTTTTTCTTAAAATACGCCTCTACCTTTCTCAAATCTTCCTGAAGTTTATAGGTATTCATAAGACGAATACTTACTAATAATTTTTTTTCACTTTGACTATATTTTAATAACATTCCCCTATATATTGATACAGCAGAAGGAAATTGTCCAAGCCCTTCATAACAAGACCCTTTATTAGTTTCAATAAGGAATAGTTCTTCCTTGTCTTTTGCCTCTTTTTCAAGTAATTCCAAGTAACCAAGAGCAAAATCATAGTGTCCAATTTCCATAGCAGATTTAATTAATAATTTAATTACTTCCAATTGCTTTCCCTTTGGAAAATGGATCAATCTGTCTTTAATAAGCCTTCCACAAGCTACATTAAAGGCGTAGTCTTCAAAATGCATCTTTACTACTAGTAGTTTTTGTATTGAATTAGAAACTAATTCAATATTATCATAAACTAATAAATCATCAAAGGATCTTTGATAATAAGTATTTGCTTTTCTAAAGTGCCCTGCAGTATAGTAAAAATCTGCAATTTTAGTATAAAGTAATACTTTACTTTCAAGGTCTGCTACTTTTATAAATTCTTCAATATCAGTAATAAGCTCATCTGTAAGCATACCATTTTTCAAATCCTCTAAATAATAAGCTCTCTTTTTTTCGATTTGAGTCTTTTCATCTTCTAAGATAAATTCCAAATCAATTCTCTCTTCAACTCCACGCTCAGCCAAGATATCATTAAAATTATCAACTAAAATCATGGCAATCTTTTTACTAAGTTTTGTTTTCCCTGTTTCTATCATAGCTAAATGACTACGGGAAATCTTCTCCTTAACAAGTTCTAGTTGACTTATTTTATGCTCCTTCCTAAGCATTTGCAACTTTTGTCTTGGTGAAAAAATCATCCTAGCTACCCCCTTTTAATTTTTTCCCTTCTATATATTTGATTATACCACAAAATGTTAATTTTATAAACAAGATTATTAAAAAATGTAAGCTTTTTTTTATACTTTTCAATGGAAGAAAAGCTTATTTTCATTATAAAAAATTTAAAATAAATTATTTTAATCTTTTTTTTAAAAAAAAATAAACAAAAGTTTACTTGGTCAAGTATTAATTGGTACCCTTGTTCAAGGAAGTAAAATTGCAAACTTTTATTATTTAGAAATAAAACTCCAATATAAAATTAAAAAATAATATTAGGTTTTAGTTAAGATATGCTTATCCTTTTTTGAGAGATAATCGTATAAAAAAAGGGGACAAGCAAAGATACAGATAGATAATTAGATAAATAATTAGATAAATAATTAGATAGATTTTCTAATGAATTTTAATTAAATATTTATTTTGTTATAGAAATTGTAATTTTCCTAAAGATAAAAAAAGACCAATTTTTCAACTAGCCTTCTTTATATTTTTCTACTTAATTAGAATTTTGCACTAAATTTAAGTCCCGCTTGATATTCTAAATCTCCATTAGCACTATTATTTCCCGACCATGTACCATCATACATAGTTGCTCCAACATATGTAGTTAATTTCATAGTATCTTTAATAGTAGTTCTAAATTGTAACTGAGGATTTAAGTATATATCAATTTCAGCATCGGTATATGTACTAAACATCTCATATCCCTCTACTCCGAATTCAGTCCAGAAGTATAAAGGTGATTGTCCCAATTGTTTTGTATATGTAATATATTGCTCATAATCTACAGCATATCCACTTCCAGCATAATAATCTCCATCAATTCTATAATATTGATAGATTTCAGCATAAAAATCAAATCCTGCCCCAAGGTCTTTATATAATTGTGTATTTAATTCAAATTGGTATCCATCTTTATCTGATAAAGGTTTTTGATCATATTTAAACTTTGGAGTTAATAAGATATCCCATCCATTTTCAGTTTGTGTATTAAATGAAACTGCTGCAGTGTAGTTTACATCTTCAAATACTTTATCATCATTTGAACCAATTGCATTATCATATTCAACTTCAAATACTAATTTTGAACTCCATTCTTTATTTAAAAATGTAGGAGTTGCTCCTAATCTTCTATGAACTCCAAATTTTGTATCCCAACCATGTTCTTTATTACTATCAAAATATATATCCTTATCTACATCAAAAATAAAGTCTAAATTATCAGTAATACTATATGCTCCCTTTGCTAAAGTCCACTCTAATTGTGAATACTCTTCATCTGCATGTCTTTCAAATCTTGCTTCATGTGTAAAACTACTTGCGTTGGCGTTGATAACTAACGCAGAAAATAATCCTAAAGTTAATATAGTTTTTTTCATTTCCACTCTCCTTCTTGACAAAGTATAATTTGTAAGTTTTTAAAGCACTATTAATACCTCAGATGTTTTTTCAAACTTAAAAGTATTTAATAATTAATATTAAGTTAATTATATTAAAACAAGGGTCTAATGTCAAAATATATTTTTTTATATTTGATTATTATTGAAATTTTTTTATCTATATACTTCAATTTTTTAGTTATATTTTTATGAAAGACCTATAGTATAGTGGTTTTTTTTATTATATACTCAAAATAATTTATAAGAAAAATTTAAAAAGATTTAATTTCATATATTGCACAAAATTTAAAAATGATTAAATTTTTCTAATTCTAATTTCTTTTCATATACAGTTGACTAAAAAAGAAAAAAATCATATAATTTAATTACTTTAAAAACTTTATATCTATAATTTTTATCTTTGAGGCAGGGTGAAATTCCCGACCGGTGGTTATAGTCCACAAGCGCAAGCAAGATTGGTGAAATTCCAATATCGACAGTATAGTCTGGATGGGAAAAGATAAAAAATTATGTATTTTTTGTTATGCATAATTTTTTCTTTTTTACTATATCCTCAATGAGGATATTTTTTTTTAGGAGGGAAAAAATGAATAACAAAGCAAAAAAAATTGCATTAATAGGAGTATTAAGTGGACTAGCATTTATCACTATGCTTATAGAGATACCTTTTCCACTTGCAACATGGTTAAAATTTGATTTATCAGAAGTAGTAGTTTTTTACGGAATGATGGTAGGAGGTCCAATTGCAGGTATTGCTATCGGTATTGGTAAAACACTTCTTAAATTTTTCATATCAGGAAGTAGCTCTAGTGGAGTTGGTGAAATTGCAGCATTAATTGCTACATTATCATTTGTTCTGCCAAGTTATTTTTTATACAAACATAGCAAAAAATTACCATTAGCTTTAGCAGCAGGAACATTATCATTAGCTCTTGTTATGACTATTGCAAACTTCTACTACATTACACCATTTTATGCAAAACTATATCAAATGGACTTCATATTTGATATGATAAATGCAAATGATGGTAGATATTTTAATTATATAGTAAAAATTTATGGATTATTTAATTTTACTAAAGGAGCAGTAGTTTCTCTAGTGTATATAATAATAGATAAATATGTAAAAAGAACTTATAGCATTTAACAGTATAGATTTTATAGATAAAGTTTTGAAATGAGCTAGGAGTATTGTATGAAGAGCATAATAAAAGTAGAAAACCTTGAATTTTATTACAAGGAAAAAAGAGTACTAAAAGATATAAATATTAATTTTTATGAAAATGAAATAATAGGTATTACAGGCAAAAATGGTAGTGGAAAATCTACCCTTGCAAAAATCCTAGCAGGTTTAGAAAGACCCCATAGTGG
>CAZFBB010000158.1:0-6579 GCA_964517235.1 uncultured Fusobacteriaceae bacterium | reverse complement strand
TCTTTATAACATGGTTTCTAGATTTGATTTTAATTCTACAAAATTAAGAAGAAAAGGAAAAAGAAAACCAAACAATCATAAAAAATCTAGAGGTAAGATAAATGATTGTAAAACAATCCATGAAAGAGATAAAATTTATCCAAATATTAAGGATAATTTGGAATTTGGGCATTTTGAAGGAGACACTATTATATGAGAAAAAAAATTGCTATAGTAACTTTAGTTGAAAAAAATCAAAATTCATTGTGTTACTAAAAGCGAGTAGAAAAAGTGAAGATGTGCTTAATACAGTAAAAAGGTGGCTAACAAATACCTCTTCAAACCCTATAAAAACAATAATCTTTGATAGAGGTAAAGAATTTTCTAAATGGAAAAAAATGGAAAAAGGGAATAAATGTAAAATATATTTACCGACTCAGGTTCACCAGGACAAAGATGTTTAAATGAAAACTCTAATGGTATTATAAGGAAATATTTACCTAAATCAACAGATTTATCTAAACATAGTCAAGAAGAATTAAATAAGGTTTGTAATAAGTGAAATGGTGTTCCTAGAAAATCATTGGTATATTTTACATCAGAAGAATTATTAGAAATGGTAACAGGACTAAAAACATTACTACCTGTTGCCTAGATATCTAGCATATTTTATTTTCTGATTTAAATTGACAATTTAGGATATGAATAAGTTTAATAGATAAGCTCATACTAATTTAATTTTTCTAAAGGTTGTTATTTTTTAAAATTGTTTTCCTTTTTTTTATAAAAAGTTGTGACAAAATGCTTTTTCAACTTTATCAAAATAATCCAAATAAAAGTGTCAACGCTGACACTTTTATTTGATGAAATATCAATACATTCGTATATATAAATTTTATAAAAAGATTTAAAAAAATTAAAAACAGTTACTTTTCATTAATATATTTTTCTGCAAGTTTTATAAACTCTTCTTCAGTATTAACCACTGTAAAGTCATCTCCTAAATAACCAAATACTTTATCTTCAAATGGCTCACACTGACCTAAACAACCAATCTCTACTTTTTCTTCTCCAAATTTTTTTTCAATTTTTTCGTAATCAATTTTTGAACACATTGGACATATTCCTATCATAAATAACCCTCCTTTTTTTACATTTTATCATAAAAAGAAAGTTTTGAAAATAATTATTTACTTTTTTTATCAGCAATTTTTTCTTCTTTTAATTCAAACCAAAATTTAACACCTTTTTCAGTATTAACCACACCATATCTTGATTTATGAGCATTTAGTAATTCTCTTATAATAGAAAGTCCTAAACCAGTTCCTCCATATTTTCTACT
This sequence comes from uncultured Fusobacteriaceae bacterium, assembly GCA_964517235.1. GTDB lineage: Bacteria > Fusobacteriota > Fusobacteriia > Fusobacteriales > Fusobacteriaceae > CAZFBB01. Next base: position 5,258 of record CAZFBB010000158.1, on the reverse strand, counting down.
TCTACTTCTGTCTTCCTTAAAGAATGGTTTCCATATTTCTTCTATATTCTCTTCTTTTATTTTTTTCCCATTATTTTCAAAAGAAATTAAAAAATTACTTTCTTCTTTGACAATAGTCACTTTAAATGTACCCTTTTGAGGAACATAAGATACACCATTACTTAAAAAATTGTTAACAACATGTTCTATCTTTTCTTTATCAGCTTTTACTATAGCTTCATTTACTCCTTCCACCAAATATATTACCTCTTTTTGAACTAAGTCAATTTTAAATTTTTCCATTTCTTTTTTTATTAAATTAACTAAATCAAATTCTTCTAAATTTAATCTTTGATTATCATACTCATTTTTTATAATTTTCAAAAGATCATCGACTAATTTTGTTATATTTTGACCTTCTTCTATTATTATATTAGAATAATATTTTCTCTTTTCATCATCTGTTACATAACCTTCTGCAAGACTTTCTGCATAAGTATTAATAACAGTTATAGGTGTTTTTATTTCATGTGTAACATTAGATATAAATTCTCTTCTTTTTTGTTCAAATTTTTTTTCTCTATTTATATCTTCCTTCAACTTTAAATTAGCAATTTTTAAATCTTGAATTTTATTTTCTAATTCGTTTGAAACAAAATTAATATTTTCTGATAACTCTTGAAATTCATCACCACTATTAAGAGCCAAAGTTTCATTAAAATCTAATTTAGCTAGAGATTTTATTTTTTTATTAATTTTATATATAGGTTCTAAAAAATCTTTACCAAAAATTATACTTAATAAAATACCAAAAATAAAAGCAACAATTGCACTATAAATAGAAAATCTATTTGCAATATCTATTGCTTGATTCATTTCTTCCAAATTTGCCCTAACTCTAATATAACCCATATCCGCTTTTTTTACATAGTAACTAATAAATTTAGCCCCTAAACTTTCTTCTAATAGCAAAGATTTATCTTCAATAGGTTGAGACTCTTTTTTTACTTTGGTTCTTATTACTCCATTTACTTCTTGTGCTACTATACTTTGACTAACTTTATTTATTGAATTTACTTTATAATATTCAATTTGAACTGAATTTTTATTTTCAATTTCATTAATCTCTTCTTCTTTAAAATCATTTGATAATAAATTGTTTCCAATAGTTATAATGTCCTCTTTTCTTTTCATATGATAATATTTATCTAAAAAAAGTACGTTAAATAAAACTTGAACTAAAAATGAAAAGATAATTATAAAAATAGTTAAAAGAAGCAATTTACTTCTTATTTTTAATTTCATTCATTTACCTCAAACATGTATCCTATTCCTCTTACTGTAACAATATTATTAATATTAACTTTTTTTCTTAATTTTTTAATATGAGTATCTACAGTTCTTAAATCACTTTCACACCATACGTCCCAAACATTATTTAATAATTTTTCTCTACTAAGTGCTATATTTTTATTTTTTACTAAAAATAATAATAATTCATATTCTTTTGGTGTCAATTCAATTAAATTATTATTTACATATACTTTGTAAGCTTCTTTATCTATTTTTAAATTATTATATACAAGAAATTTATTTTCTATACCTATTAAATCAAGAAGTTTTTTTACCCTAACTTCAAAAATCTTTAAACTAAAAGGTTTTTTTAGATAATCATCTGCTCCTAATTCTAGTCCTTTGACTTCATCTTCTTCTTGACTTTTGGCTGTTAATATTAATATAGGAATTTGAAATTCTGATTTGATTCTTTTACAAACTTCCCAACCATTTAAATTGGGCATCATTATATCTAATATAACTAAATCAAATTTATCTTCATAAAATTTATCTAAACCTTCTTCTCCATCTATTGCTTCTACTACTTCATAATTTTTTATAGTTAAAAAATCTTTTATTATAAATCTTATTCTTTCATCATCTTCTATTACTAATATTTTTTTCATATGGTCTCCTTGTATGTATTTTCATTTCATAATAACTATTTATTATGATTATACAGTGAACTAAAGAATTTTGCAATTAAGTATATGTTTTAGTATAATTGTTTTTTGTATAATGTAGTGACTTTAAATTTTTCATTAATTTATTATATAACTCTTTTAAATTAGGCTTTTTTATTAATTTTATTATTTTAATTTATGAAATGTTTATGTAGATATTAAAAATTCTTTAAAAATAAAGGGTTTAAAAACTATTTTTATAAAATGAAATGATTATACATATAAAATCTTTTGATATTATTGAAGAAATAAATATAATGTTTTAATAAATTGAGGAAAAGTTTATACACTTATTCTTTAACATCAATAAAATATAAGTTTTTTTTGTTTTCAAATAAAATATAATGATAAATGAAAAAAATCTTATTGAATTTATTAGGTATTTTTAGCTGTATAATCATTTCATTAGGGAAAAGTTTATACATTTATAGATATTCAATGATTTAACTATGATTATGTAAGTAATACTATATTAGGAAAAGTTTATACATATATCTACTTTATATAAATTAATGGTTTAAATTAAAATTTAAAGTTAATTGAGTATGAAAAGTTTATACATATTAAATTAGTAATGAAATAAAACTGGATTTTTTTTGTGAATTAGAAGAAACCATTGTTTTTAATATTACTAAAGTTATTAATATTTACTAGTATTATTTAATGAAATGATTATACATACAATTATCTTAGGAAAATAATTGGTTTATGACTAAGTAATATAAATGAAATGATTATACATGTAAATGTATTAAAAAAAAAAGAAAAGAAAAGAATTATGAAATGTTAATACATAAAATTAAATCATTAAATTTAAGGCTTACATTTTAATGAAATGATTATACATTCTTTTTAAAAATAAATATCTTTTAGATGAAATGAATATACAGATAAAAAAGCTTGATTTTATTAGAAAGATAGAGTATTATATATTGATTGTAATTGATGAAAAGAGTATACATTCTTATTTATGAAATGTCCATATATATTGGAGGAATAATGAAAATTGAAAAATTTAATATAGATACAGATGGTAGTTTAAGAGAAGAACTAGATATCGTTGAAAATATAAAGAATCAACTTATTACTAAAGGCAGTAGAGAAGTAATAATAAATAAAATAAAACCTAAAAATATTGAAACTAAAACTATTGAAATAGAAGGTACTGGAAATTTTATTGGAATTAAAAATAGTATAATTAATATACCCTTAGAAATGATAGTTTTTCCATTCTTTACAAATCAAAAACAAAATAGAAATGTGAATTTTGAATATAAATTTACAGATGTGGGAATAACAATGAGGTCAAAATTATCAGCTTTTGATAAGGATGATAAAGTTTATCAGCCGTCATTATTAGAGAAAAAAATATATAATTTTTTAATAATAATGTATGAAAAAAATATAGAAAATGGATTAAGTCATGAGTATATAGAATTTGAAGTAAAAGATTTTATAGAAAACTTTTTAGGAAATAAAATGAATTCACAGTATTATATAAAAGTGGAACAAGCTCTAAAAAATTTAAAATATACTCAGTATGAATTTTTAATTGATAATCATAAAAAAGCTGGGAAACTTAAGTTTGAAAGTCCGCGTTTTTATCTTTTAGATTATTCAAAAATTAAAAGTGGGAAAAGAGTTTTTTATAGAGTATCTTTAAATTCAAATATTATTAACAAAATAATTGAAAAAAGATATATAAAATATGATTCAAAAAATCTAATGGAAATTACTGATAAAGACTCTGTTGCAGATAGAATATATGAATTTATATCTATGAAAAGATTTGATAATAATTCTGGAATAGAAAAAATAGAGGTTTTAGCTGGAATTATTCCTTTGCAAACTGTTAAGACAAATAAAAGAAAAGGAAAAAATGGGGAGATAATAGAATATAAAACAAGTAATATGAGTTTTGTAAGAAGAAGAATTTCTCAAGCATTTAAGGCATTAAAAGAATTGGGATATATACTAAGATTTGAAGAAGTTGAAGTTGCAAGTAAAAAGTATAGCATTAAGTATGAGTTTAATACAGAAAAGGATAATATAGCACATATCTCTTCTTATCTACAAAATAATACTATGGATAATAATCTAAAAAAAGAAATAGAATTAGTTAAAGATATAACTATAGCTTACCCACTACTTGAAAAAGAGTTAGAAAAAACTAAAAAAAATATTTTTTTTGCTAAAAAATATAATTTAAAAAGTAAAAAAATGTTTGAACGATTATGTGAAGAAGAAGGAGAAGAATTTGTAGTAGAAGTTTTAAAACGTATCTATCAAGGTCTTCATAGTGATATAAAAAAAACGCTTTCTGTATATGTTAAAGGAGTAATAAAGAATATTAAAAGTGAAAATATTGCACAAGCAAGTAGAGAAACACGTATTGAAGAAAGGCAAATGTTCAAGCAAGATGAATATATAGAAATAATCAAAGAGAAAGATAATGAAATAGATTATAATAATGAAAGTAAAAATAAGAACATTGAAGAAAAAGATGAAAATACTATTCCAGAAGAAACTTTGATGAATATATATATGAACTTTTCAGAAAGCAAAAAAAATGAAATTGAAGAAAAAGCAAAAGAAATTTTTGCTGAAGATTCAGGAGTTCCTTTGAGCCCTGTAAATCTTAAAATATTTAATAATAAAAATGTTAAAAAACTATATATAAGAAGAGTATTAAAGGAAATGTTCGGTTTATAATTCTTATAAAATTCACAATAAAATAGTATATTTTTTTGGAGGTAGTTAATTATGAAGAAAATAAATATATTATTAGTTTTAATTTTAACTTTTGTTTTTATTTCATGTAGAAATAATGAAATTAAAAAAGAAAAAATCAATTTATCTAAAGAATGGACATTAGTTTTATTAAATGATGAAAAAATAATAGGAAATATAACTTTATTGTTTGATGAAAAAAATAAAAAAATAACCGGTTCAGGTGGAATAAATAGATATTTTGGAAGTGTATACATAGATAAAAACAAAGTAGAAGTTGGGATTTTGGGAACAACTTTTATGGCTGGTGAAGAAAACTTGATGAATCAAGAGAGTACTTATTTAGAAATATTATCAAATATTTCATCATATGAAATTATAGAAGGTAAATTGTTATTAAAAAGTAAAGAACAAAAATTATTATTTAAGTAAGTGTCAGCGCTGACACTTTTGAGAGGAGCTATAAGCTCCTTTTATTTATATTTAGGAAATTATACTTTTCAATATTGGTTGAAAATATGAACAAAAGTT
>CAZFBB010000157.1:0-6581 GCA_964517235.1 uncultured Fusobacteriaceae bacterium | reverse complement strand
ATTTTTTGTTTTTAAAATACTTTGTTATTCAAAGTATAATATTAAAAAATAAAGGCTTTCGCCATTATATTTCTTCACATAAAATTTTATTGGCTAATCCCATTCCAAGTGCAACTTTTGAATTTTGAAATTTAACAATAAGAGCTCCGTTGTTATCAACTACTTCTACTAAGACTTCACAACGTATCCCTATAGAATTTAATCTCGATGTAACCCTATTACTTCCATTAATTGCTCTTACTTTTACATTTCTTCCTCTAGAACACATAGACAAAGGGACTAACATAATTTCACCTCAAATTACAACATTATAGTAAGATTATAAAGCATAAAAATGCTAAAGTCAACAAAAACTTTTGTAATCAAACAATTTATGTTACAAAATACTAGACTTTTTCAGTATACTTTTTTAACAAAGTTCCTTTTCAATTTTTAAAAACAATGTTCTGTTTCTGAAATTTAATTAATTTTTTTTTACAGTTTTAAGGAAAGCATTTGACAAATCATGGAAAAACCTGTAGTATATCTATGTTCAGTATATAAATTTTTATGGAGGTATAATTTAATGGCAAGCAAAACTGTAGTAATATCTAATGATACAGGAATCCATACTAGACCAGGAAACGAATTTGTATCAGAAGCTAAAAAATTCGAATCTAAAATTACTTTAGAAGCTAATGGCAAGTCAATCAATGGGAAATCATTGTTAAAACTTTTATCTTTAGGAGCTAAAAAAGGAACAGAAGTAACTGTAATAGCTGATGGTCCAGATGCAGAAACTGCTGCTGAAAAATTAGCAGACGTATTAGCAAACTTAAAAGATTAATTATAGGGGCAAAAGCTCCTTTTTATTTTTTTGAATATTTAGAACAAATATTGTATAATAATATTAGGTGGATTATGAAAATAAAATTTATTGTATTTGATACAGAAACAAATGGTATGTCTAACTGTTCACTTCTTTCCATCTCCGCATTAAAATTAGAATATGATTTTGATACAAAAACACTTGTAAAAGTTGATGAATATGACAGATATTACTATAAAGAAGAAGGAGAACCATTAAATTATTTTGCATTAAAAGTACATGGTTTAGATGATTATACTATAAAAAAGCGAAGGGGACAAAATGATTATCCTCTTTATTTTAGTCTAGATATAGATAGTTTTATTAGTTTTACAAAGGGAATTAAGCATTTTGTGGCTCATAATATATCCTTTGATGAAAAGTTTATACCATTTAATTTGCCATTTAAATACTGTACAATGCTGAAAACAGTTGATTTATTAAAAATCAAAGGAAACAAGGGTGTTTATAAATGGCCCAAATTAAGTGAACTAGCTAATTTTTATAATGTTCCCTTTAAGGAGGATAAATTACATGGAAGTTTATATGATACTATTATATTAGGTAGAATAATCTATAGAATGTTAAAAACAGAAGAGAGTAGAATAAATTTTGAAAAGTTTTTAAGAAAGGGGTAATGAAATGAAAAAAATATTAATCTTTATTTTTATCACATTGGGAAGTTTTGCTGATAAAGTTATTGAAGGAACAAATGGAGAAAAATATGTTTTAAAATCTAATGGTAGATGGATGGTTGAAAGTGAATATGAAAGATTAGAAAAATTAAATAGTAATTTCTATATTTCTATAAGTAATATAAGTGGAAAAAGAAATGAAAATAAGTCTACAAAAGCAAATGCTCGTAGAATTACATTTGATATTACCAATAATGGAATGGAAGATTACGATGAAGTAGTTGTGAAAATAATTTTATTTAATGAAGATCCTTATATAAAGGACTATGTACCAGTAGGATATACAACCATTAAAAATCTTACTAAGGGTGAGACTAGAGAAATAAGGACAATGGTAGAAAATCTTATTGGTCTTGAAGGTAGAAGTTTTGAACTAGAAGTAATTAGTATAAAATAAACTATAAATTAAATTTTTAATAGAGAAATTATTAAATTTAATTATTTATTTTATCTAAATTTTTACCCCCTCCTCTATTTAAGTGGAGATGAATAAAAACGCTTTTTAATTTAACATTTTCTTAAAAATTCTTGCAAAAAAGTTAGTGTGCTCGACTATTGTAACACAGAGTAGGACTTATCCATAGAGTTGGTTAATCAAGTTGATATATCTTAAGAAACACTCAAAAATCCTTTAAATAAGTTTAGTAGGCAGCATATTACTAAATATACTATAGAAAACAGCCATTATTTTATAATTTAAAAATAATGACTGTTTTACTAAATTTTATTATGTAATGTTCCACTTTCACTGCATCTACACCCTAAACCAATAGATGATGTAGTATCTATATATCTAACTTCCCAACCGTCTGAATCAGGATCTCCATCATCAAATTTAACGAGCTCTTGATTATTAACTTTCAATTCTTCCTCTGTTTTCCCAATCTTTTTTAAAAATTCTTCTTTTGACATAAAGCACCTCCAAATTTATTCTACCACACAAGTATAGTTTTGTAAATATATACTTAACAAAATTTTGTTAGAATTATTATATTATAAGTTAAATTATAAACTTTGTTGACAAATATACTATATAAAGATATAATTATCCTATATATTTTAGGGTGAGGTGATGTTATGTTAATAAGATTATTAACTTTATTGACGATGTTTGCATCATTTGTACATGCAGAAAGAATTTTTAAATTGAATTTTATTGATGTATCTGAAAAAAACAAAGAAGAAACTATTAAAGGGGTTAGGTTTAATCTTTTTTTGGGACAAGACAAATCTTTGAAAGGGTTAGATTTAGGAATAGCTAATAGAATTTCTGAAGATGTAGATGGTATGCAATTAGGAATATACAATAAAGTAGAAGGTAGCTTAAATGGTTTACAAGCAGGTTTGATAAATGTAATAGGTGGGAAAAATGATGATACCGTATCATTTGCTGGGCAAATTGGAATTATAAACTATGCAAAATCTAATTCAAAAGTTTTTCAAGTAGGTCTTTTTAATTATTCAGCAGTTGAAACTTTTGTTGTACAAATGGGTTTGATAAATTTTGCTAGAGGATTTAAGGGGATACAACTTGGTCTAGTAAATGTAAATGCAATGGAGGATATGCAACTTGCTCCAGGTATTAATTTGAAGATACCATTTTAGAATTATAATAAATGGTGTGTTATGTTACGCACACCATTTTTTTTAATAAAAAAATCAGTATTTTCTAATCTGCTTTTCATTAAACTTACTACTTTTTATTATATTACTAAAATTTATTTTCTTAAAAAAATCTATTTAATATTTTGTTGAAATTTACACCTTTTTTATGGGAAATGCAAAATATAAACAAATTTTATGTTAGCATAATTTAGCATATGTGCTATCATTTCTAATGAATCTGTAGCAGTACCTTGTATGTTATCTTACTAATTATACAATACATACGTGACATACTCTCACTACTTAACCTAACGGTTTGGGGTTGGAGCTTCTTTGGGAATCTAGCTATTTTAAGTTATTAGTCTAACTGGGCTCTTCTTCGATTAACTACCTTTTTGTGTAGCTTTGCAACAACTAACTTTTGTTTATGGTTATTGTCGTGTTCCCATTCAACTGAGATGATTTTATAATTAATTCCTATTCTCTCAAAGATTTCTTTTAATCTATTAGAGATAGGGTGATCAATTACTTTTTTCCTATACTTGATACAGAATACTAAATGGTAAAATAAAAATTTATCCCCACCTAGGAATGTGAGGGAATTCTTTTTAGTATGTGTTAAAATTTATTTATTTTGGAAATTACTATTGTAATTGAGGCATATATTTTGTATCCTAATATAGTAGTAGTTAAAGACAAGAGAGGAAAGTAAAGTATGTATAGGGAAAATAGAAGAGTAATGAAAGCAGGAAATTGGGTGAATGACGGAAATAGAACTTCTGATCAAAAAAGAGGTGTAGAAGAACCTTCAAAATTAAAAGATTTCAACTTAAATCATATAATATTTCTTAAATCTTTTGATAAATTAAACCTAGAAGAAAAATCTATAAGTAGCACTATTGTAAATAGAAGGAGTAGAAGGAAATTTACAGGAGAAAGTATTAACCTAGAACAATTGTCTTATTTATTATATTTGAATTGTGGAATAACTTTTGAACAAAATGATAGATCTTATAGAGCCTATCCAAGTGGTGGAAATCGACAATGTTTCGAAACATATATTTATGTACAAAATGTAGATAATTTAGAAAGAGGTTTATATAGATATATTCCTTCAAAGCATGGATTATTATTAATAAGAAGAGATGAGAGTATAATTAGTGATAAACTTTGCAATCAACTTTGGGCTGATAGGGGAGCAGTTACATTTTTTTGGACAGTAATTCCATATAGAGGTGAATGGCGTTATATGGAAAGAGCTTATAAAACAATGCTTTTAGATGCTGGTCATCTATGTCAAAATCTTTATTTGGCTTGTGAAGGAATTGGACTAGGAACTTGTGCTATTGGAGCATATGAACAAGAAAAAATCGATGAATTTTTAGAAGTAGATGGAGAAGAGGAATTTGTAGTATATATTTCTCCTGTGGGGAAATACAATAATTTAGCCTATAAATTTGATGAAGATTTTAGAGAAGTTCCTGTTAATAGAGATGAGATGGAGGCAGAAGTAACTAATATGATATTCAAATTTAAAGAAACCAATAACTTTAGACTTTCGTCTAAAATAGGAGTATATTTACGTATTTTAGGAAGAGTGGAAGAAGGTTTGGAATATATAAAACTTGCCCATGAACAGAATAAAAAAGAAGATATAAGTTATATTGTAGATAGTATAAGGTTAATAAGTTGTTATCAATGGTTAGGTAATTTTGATAAATGTGAATTAATATTGAAAGAATTAGGAAATATGGAACTTCATAATTATGAAGATTTCTTTTTACAACATCGTGGGAAGGTGTTGTTTGACCAAGGTAAATATTTAGAGGCAAGAGAGTCTTTTCTGTCTGCTCTTAGTATAAGGAAGAAAAAAGGTGATGACGAACTCATTCAGTCTACTTTAGGAATATTAAACAGAACTGAAGAGATTCTTGGATAAAACAAGTAGATTTAGTATACAGAATTTTTATTATGATAAGATTTAGTTATAGAGAAGTCTTTTTGGAGGTTGTAATGAAGTTTAAATTTAATGATGAAATTTTAATGGCTTTTGCAAAAAAGATTGCTACAAATAGGTATTTAGCTAGTATTAAAGATGGTTTTATTTTTGCAATGCCTTTTTTAATGGTAGGTTCATTTATATTATTATTAACTAATCTTCCCTTTAGGGATCAAGAGATATTTTTATATTCAAAATGGTATGATGGACTAATGACAAATTATGGAAATCAGCTTTTTAGACCATATTTTGTATCTATGGGTTTAACTAGTTTATTTGTAGTTTTTGGAATAGGCTCTAGCCTTGCTAAAAATTATGAGATGAATAAAACTTCTGGAGCTCTTTTATCAGTATTTTCTTTTTTACTACTGAGCACTCCTTCTGATGGCGAAAATATGTTGGTAAGTTTTGCAGATGCTCGAGGATTATTTGCAGGGATACTTTCTACTATATTTACAATAGAACTATATAGGTTAATGAAGAAAAAAAGATTGGTAATAACTCTACATGAAAGCGTGCCACCTAATATTATGAAATCTTTTGAAGCACTTCTACCTACAGTTGCATTAATTGCAATTTTTACTCCTATAAATATATTGTTTGATAGATTAGGAACTAATTTCCCAGAATTTATAGAAGGAATAATTAAACCATTAATCAGAGCTTCAGATTCATTATTTGCTATATTACTCATTCTTCTTGTAATTCATTTGTTATGGTTTTTAGGGTTACATGGAGCTAATATAGTACATGGAGTTATATCACCATTTATGTTGGCAAATTTACAGAATAATATAAATGCGGCACGGAATGGAGTAGAAGTGGGGAATATTTTTGTACAAGGTTTTTTTGATCAATTTGCATATATAGGGGGAGCTGGAGCAACATTGGGGCTTGCAATAGCAATGGTAATGTCCAAATCATCCCACATAAAATCTATAGGGAAATTATCAATAGTACCGGGGATATTTAATATAAATGAACCAATATTGTTTGGAGCTCCTATAGTTATGAATCCTATATTAGGGATTCCTTTTATTTTTGTACCTTTAATTAATGGTACAATTGCATGGTTTATGATAAAGGTAAATATAGCAGAAAAAATAATAACGATGGTTCCATGGACGACTCCAGCCCCAATAGCGGCTTTTTTATCTTCTGGTTTAAGTCCACTTAATTTTTTGTTATCCATTTCGCTTATATTGTTATCAATAATTCTTTATTATCCCTTTGTAAAGATGTATGAAAAAAGTCTAGAAAATTAAGAGAGCTTAAATAATGTAATTTTTCTTAAAGTAGATAGTAATAAAAGGGAAGGAGTATATTAAACTTACACTTCAAATAAAAAAATTAATTGTTATTTAACAATAATCACAGATTATTTCAGGTTGAAGACAAACAACTAGTTTTTTGAAAAAACATCATTACTTTTGTC
>CAZFBB010000156.1:0-6612 GCA_964517235.1 uncultured Fusobacteriaceae bacterium | reverse complement strand
AAATTATCAATTAAAGTTAAAAATTTTTACATGTAAAAATGCCTAGAGAAGGGGTGATTTTATTTGATTAATAGAAGCTATATTATTTTGGGATTGGAAAAGCTAGTGGAAATTAAATGAATTTAGTTATAAATTATAGAAAAAGGTAGACTAATAATCTACCTTTTGATTTTTTAGTGAAAAAAACTAAGTTAATATTTTTGCTTGTTTTTAATCATCCTCATTTCCATTCTTATCAACATCAACTTCATTATAATCACAGAAATTTATTGAGGAATTGTTACTTCTACTAAAATGACCAATTCCTATTTAATAATCGTTTTTGTTATTAGGAAAATTTTTATGTAAAGTACTATTAGTTCATCCATTCAAAAATTTCTTCTACTAGGAAACTTCTTTTTCCTCTTCATTTTTAATCTAATTTTCTTCTTTACTTTTATTTTCTTTTTTATTTAGAATATTTAATTTATCTTTTTCATATTTAACATAATCACCATTGCTATCAAAATAACCTTCTTTTAGAATTTTATCCATATCTTCTTTGGAGATTTTTAGAGTAGAAGGTGAAGTAGAAGCAATGATTTCATCTACAACTATATTTTTTTCTACTTCTTCAATCAAAATTTTTTTTTGCTCTTTTTTTTCCAAGTTAGATTTTTCTTCAATTAAAATACTCTTATAATTCCCTTTATCTATGAGAATATCTTCTAAATTTTCATTTAAATTTTTATCAAAATCTTCTTTGTAGGTATTTGCTTCAAAATCACTTTTTTTATCTTTTGTATCTTTATCTAACTTTTCATCAAAATTATTCTCTTTTCTATCCTTTTCTATCCCTCCTACTTTTATTAATTTTTCTTCTATTTCTTTCTTATCTTTTCCATTAGTTTCAATAGTAACTAAGATATTATTATTATTTTCATCAATATAATCAAGTTCTTTAGAAGTTTTGATAATTTTAATAATAGCATTGTCAATACTCAATCCCTTTATGTTACTATTCTTCACTACTTTAATACCATCATTATTTAATTCTTCTATTTTTATTACTTTGTTATACTTGTTTAAACCAAGTTCAATACTAGGATTTATATCAATACCTAGGTAGGTATTAATTAAGTAATTATTAATGGCAAATTGACCAATAAAGAATAGTAAAATTGTAGCTGTAATTGCAAAATAGTTTTTAACTTTTTTATTAAATTTCATTACATTGGATTTTTTTAAATAAATATCTTCTTGGAAAAAGTATATTTTTTGACCTACTTCCATATTCTCCCTTAGAATAAGCTTAATAAATGTACCATTAGTACACATTATTATTGCATAATCTTTTTTTATTTTCATTATTATTCCTTTATTGTAGATCATTTTATTTATCACCGTCTTTTACCCAAGTTTGTAGCATTAAAAAATCTTTAAAAAATATAATTATAATACTAGTAATAAATACTTTATGAATTTTTATAACTTTTATTGTTAATTTATACTTGTTGCTTATGAAGGTAATAGGTAAAGGTAATTTTGCATATAGAGTATTTGTTACTTCTACATCTTTACCAACTTGACTTGATAAATTAATATGTTTTTTTCTTGTTTTTTTTTGTTTGGGACTTTTATCAGTTAGTTGCTCCAGATTAAAACCAAATTTCTTAATTTCGTACTCAAATTCTTCAATTTCATAAATTAATTTTGATTTTTCTCCTTCACGATACATTCCTTTTAATTTTTTCTTCCCTTCACTATTAAGTTCATTAATTGAGGACATATTTTTATATTTAAACTCTTTTCTAAAATAATTTTTTATCTTGCTATGTATTACAAGTTTGGCATATGAAAGGAAAGCACCTTTTGAAGTATCAAAAGCATTAATAGCTTCAGAAAATGCCATAAGACCTATGCTTAATTCCTCACTATTTTCTACATCAACATATCTTTTTGTCAATTGAGATATTGATTTTATTATAAAAGGAATATATTCTTTAATTAAATTATTTACTCCTTCTCTACCATTATTAGAATTTATATAATAAACTCTTTTATTTAAGTACATTTTAACCCCCAACATTTTTTTACTAATATAATATACCCAAGTAAATTTTTAGTTAGGCACCTATTATTTAAAAAATATTTTAAATTTTTAATTAATATATTATAAAATAAAATTCTTCTAGAATCAAGATAAAAAATAAAAGAGAGAAAAGAGAAGGGGTAGAGTTTAAATTGCAAGATTTATGTTAAATAAAAGTAATTAAATAAATTTATTATTATTTTGGAAAATTAAAGAATAAATACTTGTAAAATAATAGTTTATCTATTCAAAAAAATTAATAATATTAAATATTATAACTATTGTATTAATTATTAAAGTGTGATAAGATAATTGAATAATGTTAGAAATCTAACAAAATAAGGAGGAGTCAATGAGTGATAAATTTATGCATATTGCAAAAAATATGTATCAACTAATGCCATTGTTTCAATCTAAAGTCAGAATAAAAAAGATAAGAAAAGAATTGAATGAAAAGGGCTTTAAAGAACATTTTAATAAAAATCACATAAGGGCATTATTTCTTCTTAGTAATAAAGGAAAGATGATATCATCACAATTGGGCAAATTAATTGGTTTAGAGAGAGGGAGTGTTACAACTTTAGTAAAACATCTTATGCAAGAGGGGTATATTTCAAAGGAACAGTGCAATGTAGATAAAAGAAAGCAATTTTTAATAATTACATATAAAGGGAAGGAAATGGTAGAAGAAATAGATAAACTTTATATTAAAGAAGTAAAAAGTGCTTTTGAAAAACTATCTGAAAGTGAACTAGATGAGTTCATAAATAGTTTAGATAGTTTAACTGAAATAATAAAAAAGCTATAGGAGGATATATGAAAAAAGGGCAAATAGATTTGGGAAAAGGAAAAGTTTCAGAAACTTTAATAAAACTGTCAGTACCAGCAACTATAGGTATGATAGTAATGGGGCTTTATAACCTTGTTGATACAATATTTGTTGGAAGAGGAGGAGGAGTACTTGCAATAGCAGGTATAGCAATTGCTTTTCCCATACAAATGGTAATTTCAGCAATAGGTCAAATGATTGGTATAGGAGGTGCTTCATTAGTTTCTCGTAGTTTAGGTGAAGAAGACTATAATAAAGCAAAAAAAGCTATAGGAAATTCAATTTCTTCAGCTATTATAATATCTTTTATCATAACAATTTTTGGAATGACATTTTTAGAAGAAATATTAAAAATATTTGGGGCAACAGAAAATATACTTCCATATGCAAAAGATTATATGAGTGTAATTATGTTAGGTAGTGTGTTTTTTATATTTGGAATGACATCTAATAATATTATTAGGTCTGAGGGCAAAGCTAAAATTGCAATGTTTAGTTTGTTGATTTCAGCAGGGTTAAATATTATTTTAGATCCCATATTTATCTTTACTTTTAATATGGGAATAAAGGGAGCTGCAATAGCAACAGTTATTTCGCAAGCATTTGCAGCAATATTTTTATCGGTTTATTACTTTACCAATAAAGAGTTAAAGTTGAGTATTAAAGATTTTTTTATAGAAAAGAAAATAATAAGAGAAGTATTTACAGTTGGGTCTTCAGCTTTTGCTAGACAAGTTGGAGGAAGTGTAACTGCAATAGTTGTAAACAATGCCCTTAGAATTTATGGCGGAGATTTGGCAATTTCTGTATATGGTGCAGTAAATAGATTGCTTATGTTTACCTTTATGCCTATGTTTGGTATAGTTCAAGGAGTTATGCCTATGGTAGGATTCGCATATGGTGCAAAAAATCCATCTAGAATAAAAGAGACTTTAAAACTTTCAATAAAAATAACTAGTATAATGTCGATAGGTTCATATTTATTACTTATGCTATTTCCTAAAGAATTAATTGGGATATTTAGTTCAGATAAGGATCTTGCAAGATTAGGGGTAGAAGCAATGAGAATAATTGTTTTTGTATTTCCAACTATAGGATTTCAAGTAATAGCAGCTAGTTTATTCCAAGCTATAGGAAAAGCATTGCCCTCATTTATATTATCATCATCAAGGCAAATTTTATTTTTGATTCCATTAGTATTAATACTTTCAAAATTCTTTGGTTTAGTAGGAATATGGTTAGCTTTTCCACTTGCTGATTCATTAAGTTTTGTTGTAACAAGTATTATGTATAAAAAGGAAATGAAAAATATTGAAGATAATTTAAAAGTAGAAGTGGTCTAAATTTAAATAAGATTGTTAAAGAAGTTTTTAATGTTTTTTAACAATATGCTATGCTTAAAATAAAATTATAATAGAAAAAGGTGAAGGAAACTTCACCTTTAAATTAATCTGGATTTTTAATAAAATCTACAATTTCAACTACGTGTTCAGCAGTTACCCCTTCTTTGTCATAAATAGGGTTGAACTCTACAATATCAACTGAAGAAATAAAGAATTCTTTTAATAAGTATCTAAAGATTTTGATAGCATCTTCCATATTAAATCCTGCTTCTACTGGAACACTTACTCCAGGAGCAATATCAGGACTGATTACATCAAGATCAAAACTTATATGTAATTCATCAACATTCAGATAATCTCTAACTTCTTCTAAAGCAGTTTGTAATCCAATTTCTTCAATGTAGTTATATGATAAAACTTTGATTTTTTTATCTTTTATAAATTGAGCTTCTAATGGGTCAAGATCTCTAACACCAAATAGAACCACATTTTCACTTTTAATTTTTGGTCCATCAAAGTAACAATTAACTAAATCTTCATCTCCATATCCTTGTAATAGAGCAAGGGGCATACCATGAACATTACCAGTAATAGTTGTATCTTTAGTATTCATGTCACCATGAGCATCTATCCAAATAACTCCAATATTATTTCCTTTAGCTTTACTTACTCCAGAAATAGTTCCGAGAGCTAGTGAGTGGTCTCCACCTATGGTAATTGGTCTATAACCTTCTTCTATTGTTTCATATACTTTTTCAGCTAATTTCTCGCAAGTTTTTAAAATACTATTTTTATACTTCATACTTTTGTTAGTAAAATCTTCTATTTCTCTTTGTATAGGAATAATATCTAATTCAGCAAATGTATCTGGATAATCGTGCAATAAAGTTTCTAATCCAAAGTCTATACCGCTTACATCTGCTCCTAAATTAAGTGGAGTTCCTAATAATCTATTTTTCATCTTTTCTACATAAATGTACATTGCATCTTCCTCGTCTATTATCTTAATTTCATTTAGTGTAGGATCATCCATTCCTTGAACATCTAATCCATCATTCATTAGAGCTTTTATATAGTCAACAATTTCCTTAGTGATTCTTTCACCAGGATAGATAATAGGGATACCAGGAGGGTATGCCATAATGTATTCTCCACTTATTCGACCAACACTATCTTCAAACTTTTCAACTATTTTATCTGAATAAAAGGCTTCTCTTGGTATTAAAACCTGTTCTACTTGTATAGGTAAAGCAGGTTTCAAATTGTTAAGAGGTTCATTTTTTCCAGCATATTTTAAGCTAATGTCTTTAAGTGCACTTATCATTTTATCAACACTTTCATATGTATCTCCAATAGTTATTATTGCTAAAACATTATAAAAGTCTGATAATTCTACTTGTATATTATATTCTTCTGTTAATATTCTTTCTAATTCTTGTCCCTTTAGTCCAAGTTTTTTAGAAGTAATAGTTACTTTTGTTGGGTCAAAATCATAGATTCCATCTCTACCACAAACTTCATTTCCAAATGAGTAGAATCCTTCTATCATATTAATTTCTTGTCTTAAATAATTTGCAACTTTGATTGTGTTATCTAATAACTCTCTACCATTTACTGCTATATGTCGTCTAGCAGAATCAAGTGAAGCCATAAGTGGATAACTTGGTGATGTTGTGTGAAGCATACTTAGTATAGCTTTTATTCTTTTAACATCAACTAAATTACCTTGTACATGTAATAGTGACATTTGTGTAAGAGCACCTAAGATTTTATGTGTGCTTTGTGCAATAATATCCGCTCCAGCATCAACAGCAGATAATGGTAAATTTTCATTAAAGTGAAGATGTGGGCCATGTGCTTCATCAACTATTAATGGTATATCATAACTATGAACTAAATTTACAATACTCTTAATATCTGTTGTAACACCATAATAAGTAGGGTTGATAAGTAATACTGCTTTTACTTCAGGGTGATTTTTTAAATTATCCTCTACAGTTTTATAACTAACACCATGGGCAATTTCTAATTCAGGATCTATTTCTGGCTCCATATATACAGGTTCTGCTCCACTAAGAATAATTCCAGCTTGTACAGATTTGTGAACGTTTCTAGGAACTAAAATCTTTTCTCCTGCTTTTACAACAGACATAACCATAGCTTGTATTGCACCACTTGTACCATTTACAGCAAAGAAAGTATGGTCAACACCATAGGCATCAGCAGCAAGTTGCTGAGCTTCTAATATACAAGATTTAGGATTATGCAAACCATCAACCATCTTGAAGATTGTAACATCCATATTATGTATACTTTTTCCAACAAATTCTAAGAATTCAGGGTCAGCTCCATTACCTCTTTTGTGTCCA
>CAZFBB010000155.1:0-6634 GCA_964517235.1 uncultured Fusobacteriaceae bacterium | reverse complement strand
GTATCTGATAATGGTTTGGGTAATATTTACTGCAATGCTTAAATATAAAACAGAATCCCAAGAAGCCCCCTCAAAATCCTTACATAGGTTTAGTGGGGGAGCATGTCACTACGAATAGAACTTCTCATTATAGAATTTTCTTTTGCACCTCCATGTGAAATAATATTAAATGAAAAGATTAGAAAAAGCGTGATAATTAATATTTTTTTCATATTAAAACTTCTTACAATTTTTTTATTGATTTTTTTTTATAATCTATATCTATAAGAAGTTCAGCTTTGCAATTCGCTGATAATTTATAGTAGTTAAAAGCTTCAATTTTTTTATTAAGAGTTTCATAAAAGAAGCCAAGGAGATAAAGTCTAGTTGCTCTATAATCAGAACTAGTACACTTAAAAATTAGATTTTCACATTTGATAATAATTTTTTTTAAAAGTTCTAATTCATTGCGTTGAGCATATATTTCACCAAGATTAAAATATCCAAATAATTTATCTTTAGAATTTTTATTTTTTATAAGCTTATTATAAATTAAAATTGCTTTATTTGTTTGCTTTATTTCTCTATAATTCTGTGCAAGTTCTATGTAACATTCTAATTTCATAAATTTTATTTTATTTAGCAACTCTATTGCTTTATTTTGTTTATTTAGATACCTAAAAGCTATAGAACAATTATAATAGATATTGTCCATAACTACTTTTTTTAAATTTATTTTTAAGATATATTTATTATATACAATATCTAATTCTTTAAATTTTTTTTGTTTTAATAAACAATATACATACTTTTCTAAATTATTTTTAAAAATACTTTTTTTATACATATAAGTTTCAAATACCTCTTCAAACAATTCGTAAAAAGATAAATTAAATATCTTAGTTAGTAAATATTCAATTATATTAATGTTTTTAGAATTTGTTAAAATAAAAAAATGAATAATTCTTAATTCATATTCGGTCTTACTTTTATAAATCTTAGAGCGTATACTTTCTTTCATCTATTATCCTCCTTTAACTTGATTTTTTCACAAAATAGAGTTATAATTATATCAAAATACACAACAATAAGTTAAAATAAACTTTTAAAAGTTTAAAAGCAATTCAATAAAATTATACAAGCAATTTTTTTTAATTGCAAATAAACAAATTTTAATTAAAAATATTTAAAAATAAATAATATATTATAATAAAAATTAAAATTATTATATAGAATAAAGGAGGGAATTATGGATTTAGAAAATATGCATAAAGATGAATTAATTGATTTAATACGACAGCAACAAAAGCAAATTGAAAAAGAAAAAAAAGAAAAGAGAATGAAATATTCCCTTTCAGGATTTAATCAACAAAAATTAATTGAAGTAAAAAATAATTCAAAAATAAAATTAAATGGGCAAGAATTACATTTACTTAAAAAATTGATAGATCTTAGAGGTCATAGTGATATTCACAAAAAAATAATTGAGGGAAAATTATATTTTTGGATAAAAAACGAGTTTTTATGCGAAATATTTCCTTACTGGTATGAAAATATTAGAACTATAAGAGCTGTCTTAGATAAGCTTAAAAAAGCTGGATTAATAAATAAAGCTTTAGAAAGACAACATAAAAATATGAAAGGCTCTTTTACTTTCATTAGAATAACAAAATTAGCAGATTCTCTATTAAATGAAAATTATTTAAAAGAAAATATACCATCATTTTCTATCAAAAAATTAGGAAATGAAGATATACTTAAAGAAGAAAAAAACGAGCTACAAGTACCTAAAGCAAGCGAAAAATTAGGAAATGAAGGTACAGTTAAAAAAGTTAGTAATAGCAATTCAAATAATATTAGTGACAAAAATATGTCAGTGATGGGTGACAAAAATATGTCAGTGATGGGTGACAAAAATATGTCACACAAAGATTCTTACATAGATAATACTATCATAAATAAAAAACATACAGGCACAGAAGAAAAAACTAAAAATGCAAAAAATCAACGAATTTATGAAATAAACAAGTTTGCAATATTACATGATATGAATGTCAGACAGCTTCTAAGCAACGAAAGGTTAGTTGATAAGCTCAATACAGCATTATCCTCAAAAGGATATCAAAAAGTCGCTTATATCGAAAATAAGGAGGTATTTTTATAAATGATAATCCCTTTAAAAAAGATTTAAACAAAATTTATAATTATTTTACTAGAGATAAACAAAGAGAGAACTCTATACAAAATATAATTCGGCTATTATGCAGGTAAATTGTAGGCAAATAAATATTTTATATAAACTAATTTGGACATTGACAATTGAATATGTTTTTAAATTAACTTCTTATCATCATATTTTTTCATACTACCTTGCAAAAGTTCATAAAAAATCTTTTCTAAAATCAAATTAATGCTCTTTTTTTATTATTTAAAGTTGGGAGGTGGTCAGCATAAGCAAAAAAAAAAGAAGAGTTCCACTAAGACAGAAACAAAACCCAAATTGATACCTATGATGAAAGCTTATGCTAATCATTACTCGGTATACATAAACAAGAATTTGAGATGTTAAAAACTATCAGAAATACAGATAGTTTCAAAAATAACAAAATCTCTGATGTAATGGAAATGAGTATTCTTAAAGATATTTAAAAAAAAGTTCTTAGCACTAGAAAGTAATATCATAAATGATGTGAAATTTTTTTAACCTAAATTAAGCATAACAGCTTCTTTAAATAGTATTAGTGACCCTAATTTGCGTGAAATAGTAAATTTGTCACTTCATTAAAAAAAAACAATGATAGGTGCATTGAGCGATACAATAGACATGCTCTATTTTGCTCTATTTTATATGGGGATTTGATAAAAAAGAAAAAAATAATTGGAATGCAATTCAAGCTGGTTTTGACAGCTTAGGAATGTATACCACCTATAGCCAAACTGCTGTAGACACACTATTTAAACTATTTAATGGAGACTTCAAAAACGGAGTAGGAGAACTTATAGGAGGCAAATTTTACAAACTAGGTAGAAGAATTCTTGAAGATGATGAAAAAAAACAAAAGAAAGAAAAAATATATGAAAGTGAAAAGGAGGAAAGGTAGAAGATGATACCTGAAGATCAATATTTTAATTTAAAAAAAGTAGAACAGGACATAAATAAAGTAGAACATGATATAGATGGAGAAGAACATGAGATAAAAAAGATAATATCTGGAAAATTTTCAGAGGAATATTACCATATGGTAACTAAAAAAATAAATTCAAAAATAATAACCAAGTATACGTCGCTTGAGGAAAACGTGTCTTTTTATAGAGAAGGAACAAAAGCGGAAATACCTTGCTTGCAAGCATATTCAAAACCTAATATAAAATTACCAGAACACGAAACCGATTACTCTGAAAATCTTGGAACTACTTTTAAATATAATGATTACTATATTTGTTATAAATATAAAAACTCAGATAATTTTGAATTGAATCTTTATGATAAAAATGAAAATTTATTAGATTCTTATCGTGAAAAAGATAAAAATAGAAGTATTATTCCTGGGAATACCTCTAATGAAATGCCTGATAGTCATTCATGTGAATTAGATGAAATTCATGATTATTTATTCTTCAAAGCATTTGACAGTATTTATCTGTCACATGACTACGAAGGAATTTTAAGATTTGCGATTGAAAACGAAAAAATAGTTTTAAAAAATTCTTTTTCAGAATCTAAAGAACAAAACATTAGATATTTGATAGCTGATATTAATGAAAATCAAAAAAAATTGATTAATATAGGAACAGTAAAGGGAGAATATAATGATAAATATCTTGTCGCAGTGTCGAATATAAATGATGAATATAATATTTATTCAGTAGAACTAAAATATCGTAATCCAACAAGATTAAAATTATGCAATCATGAAAGACAGTTTATGGATAATGATCATATCGTGTTTTATGGATCTGATAGAATACATATTTTTGACTATCAATTGGATTTCTTTATTGCTGATATTGAATATCCTGAAAATATAAAAGAAAAAATAATTTTAAAAGGAGGTCACCCTGACCCTCTTCTAAAAGGAGCTTTTTTAGCAATAACAGAAGATTTTCAGGATGTTTATGTAAATAAATCAACAATACCGGACACACGTGAAGTAGACCAGGTAATTAGAAGAGCATATATTTATCAACCAGTATTAGAAGAAAATTACTATACATTAAAAAAACAAGAAATTTCTATGGAAGATTATCTATATTTTAAAAATAATAAATTAGAAAACTTCCAATTACTAGAGGGAAGGTTTTTCTAAATGGGAAAATATAAGCTAATGGGATTTTTAGGTGTAATTGGTGCATTTATATCCAATAATTTTGGTGGTTGGAATAGTGCTATTAATACATTAATAATATTTATGTCACTAGACTATATTACTGGATTTTTAGTGGCTGCTGTATTTAAAAAAAGTTCTAAAAGTGAAGAAGGAGCTTTAAAGTCAGAAGTAGGATTCAAAGGTCTTTTAAGAAAAGCTATGATTCTCACTATTGTATTTATATCTGTAAGGTTAGATTTAATAATGAATACAAGGTTTATAAGAGATACTGTAATAATAGCATATATAGTGAATGAAACAATATCAATAATAGAAAATATAGGTTTAATGGGAATACCTATCCCAAAAATAATTAAAAACAGCATAGAAGCATTAAAAAAGGAGAACAATCATGAATAAAGAAATAGTAGTTTATATTTTAATTTTAGCGCTAATATTTTTTGGATTAGTATTTATGTGGTACAAAGGCAAAAAAAAATGGGTATTAAATACTATATATATTTTAATGCTAACTGCTGAGGGGTTACTAGGCAACAAAAAAGGGCAAGATAAACTTGGTATTGTACTGACTAAGTATAGAGGTGAAATTGAAAAACTGCCAAAATTATTAAAAAGTATAGTTTTATATTTATTTCCTGAAAATAAAATCAAGGACTATGTTAATTATTATGTGCCAAAGCTCAATATGATGTTTAGAGAAAAATATGACATTGAAAATGATTATATTTTAAAATTAAAAAAACTAGCATTTAAAGAAGGAAAAGAGTTAATGCTTAACAAAGCTCTTAAAAGCTCTCATGGAAAAGATAAAGAACTTGTAAGCAACATATCTTTGCTAGATATATCTGATGAAATAAATATAGAAATAGATGAAAAAGATAGGGGATATATAAAAGGATTTACAGAACTAGAAACTAATTTCAAAAAAGCAAACCTAAAAGCGGGAATACAAGGATTATATAAATTCTAAATGAAAAAAAACATTAAACTGCCAGTACTAGACCTCTATCCACAACAAAACTCTGTATTTCATGATATACTTAATGGATTGATACACTACATTTGTATTGTAGCACATAGGAGGTATGAAAAAGATGTTTTAGGGTTCCAAACACTATAGGTAACTATTTCTACGTAGCTCCTCTCTTAAAACAAATAAAGAAAATAATCATAAATGGTTTTTTGAGGGATGGTAGAAGATTTTTAGACCTTGCTCCTAAGGAACTAATACTTTTGACTAAGACAAAAAAAGTTGATGGAGACCTTAAAATGACTCTTAAAAATGGTTTGATTATCCATTTCATAGGTGCAGATAATGTGGATAAAGAAATAGGTGTAACATGTCATGGGTTGGTTATGACAGAAGTGGCTCTAATTTCTGCTAAATTCTATAAATTATTTAGACTTGCTGTTGCTGAAAATATTAGAACAAACAAGGGATTTATTTTGTTAATTAGTACACCAAGAGGCTTATACAACTGGTTTACTCAACTATTTATTAAATATCTTCCAAATAAAAATGATTCTAAAAAACTAAAGGATATAAAACAAAAATGGTATTTAGATATTTTAAGTGCTAAAAATACTTATGATTTTGAAGGTAGAAGAATTGTAATTGATTTGGATTTGGAAGAAGAGAAGATTGCAATTGGTGAAGAAGAGTATAAATAAGAATTTGAGTGCCACTTAAGAATTGAAAAACTAAAGGGATACGTTAAGAAAAAAAATAAAAGCACTGGTGAATATTTAGATATTGAAGACTATAATGCAAATTACAAAGCTTCAGATGACGCGACCAGTTTCCGTTATGCTTTAATCTATTATCACTTATTCCTATAAACCAGTATCAACACCAATAACCTATAATTATGGAGGTATTAATTACTAATGAAAACTTTTTATGGAGCAATAGACAAAAAAAGTATATATGAAATGACTAAGAAAGTTTGTGATGTTCTAGGTCATGGAAAAAATCACACAGCTATACCCCTTATAATTGGAACAATGTGTGCTGAAACCCAGTTGGGAACTCTTAAAGACCCTACAGGGTTCTCAGCAGGCTCAGGTATAGCCCAATTTGATAAAATCGGCTATGTGGATGTGTTAAAAAGAACTAACAAAACAAATAAAAAAATCATAAGAGAAGAATTTGCAATCGATATAGATAAGGTTACTTATTCTATGCTTGAGTATAACCCTTTATTGTCTATAATCTTTTGTAGACTAAAGTATAAACTAATTGCAGAGCCTATACCTAAGACTCTTGAAGCACAAGCACAATACTGGAAGACTTACTATAATACAAGTGCAGGTAAAGGAACTGTAGA
>CAZFBB010000154.1:0-6685 GCA_964517235.1 uncultured Fusobacteriaceae bacterium | reverse complement strand
GATTCAGTTATGTCTCTAAGACGTTGTATTACTTTTGTATCAAGACAAAAGTAATGATATTTTTTCAAAAAACTAGTTGTTTGTCTTCAACCTGAAAGGAGCTTTTCAGCTCCTTTTCATTTAATATTTATTTAAAAAAATTTTTCATTATACTACAAAGTTTTTTAACTTCTACTTCACTTATAATATAAGATGGCATTATATACAAGTAACTTCCAAAGGGTCTAATATAAGCACCTTCTCCATATGCATATTTTTGAAATTCTTTTAATACACTACTGTCTTTTACCTCTATTACTCCTGTTACTCCTAGTACTCTTGTACTTTTCACTAATGGATTTTCAAAGGTTAATAGTTCTTCCTTTAGTATATTCGTTATTTTTTCTATTTTTTCAAGGTAATTATTCTTCTCAAATAATTCTATACTTTTTAAAGCTACGCTACAAGCAAGTGGATTTCCCATAAAAGTAGGTCCATGCATAAAAGCTAGTTTATAGTCGTCTCCCCAAAATGCTTCAAAAACCTTCGTACTAGTTAATGTTGCTGCATGCCCCATATATCCACCTGTCAAAGCTTTTCCAAGTATCATAATATCTGGACAAATATTAGTATGACTTGTGGCAAATATCTTACCTGTTCTTCCAAATCCAGTAGCCACTTCATCAAAGACTAATAATACATTGTGTTTATTACATAGCTTCCTTACTCTATTTAAATACTCAGGATTATACATAATAAACCCTCCTGAAGCTTGCAATAATGGTTCCAATATGAATCCTGCTATCTCATTTCCGTGTTCTTCCAATAACTCTTCTAATTCCTTTATTGCATCTTTCAATTGTGATTCAGATGAGTTATATCCACCCTCAGGTGGATTAACATGGTAAACATCTTTGAATGTATGCTTAAAAGCTCCATGAAAATCTGGATCATCTCCTACTTCCATTGCTTTAAATGTATCTCCATGATAAGCATTTGTAAGACCTATCATCTTTTTCTTTTCTTTCATTCCTTTATTAGCAAAGTATTGTATACACATTTTTATTGCTACTTCTACACCAACACTTCCACTATCAGACAAAAATACATGATTAAGTCCTTCTGGACTTATCTCAACTAATTTTTTTGCCAATTCTTCAGCTGGTTTATGCGTTAAACCGCCTAACATCACATGAGATATTTTATCAACTTGTTCTTTAATTGCATTATTTAATTCTTCATTTCCATATCCATGTACTGCACACCACCAAGAACTAACACCATCTAAAAGATTCTTTTTTTCATTAGTATAAATATGTTCTGTTCTAATATATGAACCTTTTCCACTAAGAACCCTCCATTCTCTATTATCTAACTTCATTTGTTGATATGGATACCATAATTTTTTTTCTATCATCTTTTCTCCTTAATAAAAATACTTAAAATTTAGTGAATTGTACAAATGAGATGCTAAACTCCATTTTTCATCTTTAATTTCACTACTAAGGATTGATAATTTATACTCTAAACTAAATCTATCCCAATTCATAATAAATCCTGTATTTTGTTCTAGTACAAAAGGATTTATCTCAACTACATGTGGACTACGATTTTTATCTATTCCTCCTTCAAAAGTAGTATCATGAACAATTATTTTACCCTTACTCATTATATAAAGATAATATTCCTTCATATTTAAAAATGCTTTTTCTTTATCCAAAAGCATCTCTGTTTTTCTACTTTCAAAGTCACTAGCAATTCTTCCATACCTTACTAACAAATTAATATCTCCATTAATAAATATCGTTCCTATATTAATCTTAGTACCATATCTAAAATCAATTTTATTTTCTTCCTTTTCATATAAAAGAAAATTTTTAGGACTATACTCAAAAGTATATTGAAAGCCTGCTCCTTCATTAATTTGTAAATCCCAACCTTGAGGATTAGGAGATCCTATTAAATCATGATACTCTCTTTGATACATTTCAGAAAAACTATCTTTTCCAGTTATTCCAATATAGTAATTATGCTTAATATACGAACCTAATTCAAAATATTTTTCATTTGCATAACCAAAGTAGAGCCAACCTGCATAGGGTCTTTCATATTTTTCTACTTCTTCTACCCCTAATTTTATATCTTTTGGTGTATATGTTTTTTGTCCAAAAATAAACTTTTTTACCCTAGTATAACTGCCACCTTGCCATATATTGGTAATTACATCATCTTCATCATATACGTTAGGGTTTCTTACTTCTATTTCAAATTCTATTCCATTTGAATAATATTTATCTGTAAAAGGTGCATCATTATCCAAATTAAAGTTAAAACTTTTTTCATATGCAAATATACCAAAAGACAAAATAATAAATAATAATTTTTTCACACTCCACCTCATTTATTTCGAGTATCCTCTACTTCATAAATATATTTTTTATATCATTAGCCGTAATAAAGAAGATTAGCATAATAAGAACTACCATTCCTACCATATGTACCCTTTCCTCTATCTTCTTATTTACATTAACACCTATAAGTTCAAGGACAATAAAAATAATTCTTCCCCCATCAAGGGCTGGTACTGGCAACAGGTTAAATATTCCAATATTTACTGATAACACTGCTACTAACATTAATATAACTTTTAAACCACCCTTAGCAAAGTTATCTACAACTCTCACTAGACCAACTGGCCCTGTTACTTCATCACTCTTTACCTGCCCTGTAATAAGTAATTTTAGTCCATTAAGTGTTCCAGTAAAGAGGTTAGTATAGGATACAAAGCCCGCTTTAATACTTTCACCAAAAGTATATTTATCAAATTCATATTCTGCTCTTATTCCAATAAGATATTGTTTTCTCGATTCATTGTAATCAAGCTCTAATGGGACTAGAATTTCTTGACCATTTCTATCTATTAAGATATTAACACTTCCATTATCTAAATTATAAGTATATTCATTAATATCGGTCCAAAGTGTCATTTTATTATCATTTATTTTTAATATCTTGTCTCCACTTTGAAGTACTCCATCAGCAGGACCTCCTTCTACTACCCCACCAACTACAGATTTATTTACAGGCTTGTACTCTCCCCCTTGATTAAAGGTTAATGCCATTATAATAAATAATGCAAGAACAAAATTCATAAAAACTCCTGCAAATAAAACTATAAATCTTTTATGAGGTTTTTTGCTATTAAACCCATTTTCAACGGGTTTTTCTATATCCATCCCCTCTATGTCTACAAATCCACCCATAGGTATTGCTCTCAAAGTATAATCTGTTTCTTCACCATGATAAGTAAATATCTTAGGTCCCATTCCTATTGCAAATTCCCTTATTGGCATTTTAAAGTATTTAGCTGCCAAAAAGTGTCCTAATTCATGTATTAAAATAATAACTCCTAATATTAATAATGTTAATAAAATATTCATCTTCCCTCCATTAATTTCCAAAATGTTTTCTTACATATTCTCTTGAATATCTATCTGCTTCTTTTATATTCTCTAATTTATCCCCTTCTAACACCTTATGATTTTCCATAGCTCTGTCTATTGCTTTATATATATCTAAAAACTTAATTTTTCCTTCTAAAAATAACTTAACAGCTACTTCATTTGCTCCATTAAATACACAAGGCATAGTCCCCCCAACTTTTCCTGCTTTAAAAGCTAATTCTATACCTCTAAAAACTGTATGATTTGGAAGCTCAAATGTAAGAGTAGAAGCTTTTTTTACAAAATCTAATCCTTTAAGTTTATAGTTGGGTATTCTATTGGGATATGTAAAAGCATATTGTATAGGAACTTTCATATCAGGTAATCCCAATTGAGCTATTATAGAACTATCACAATATTCAACCATTGAGTGAATGATGCTTTGAGGATGAACTAACACTTCTATATTATCATAGTTTATTCCAAACAGTTGATTTGCTTCTATCACTTCAAGACCTTTATTTACAAGTGTAGCTGAATCTATTGTTATTTTTGAACCCATGGACCAATTTGGATGTTTAAGAGCTTCTTCTACACCTACATCTTCTACTTCCTCCCTATTCCTACCTCTAAACGGTCCACCACTAGCTGTCAATATAAGTTTTTTCACTTCCTTTGAAGCATTACCTTCAAGTGCTTGAAAAAGTGCTGAATGCTCGCTATCAACCGGAATTATTTCAGCTTTATATTCCTTTAGCATTTTATTTATAAGTTCTCCTGCTGCTACCATAGTTTCTTTATTAGCAAGAGCTATCCTTTTTTCCTTCTTAATAGCTTCAAGAGTTGACTCTATTCCTATACTTCCACTTACAGCAGTAAGTATTGTATCTGTTTCATCTAGTTTTCCAAGTTCCTTCAAACCTTCATCACCATAAAAAACTTTAAGATTAGGAAACTTCTCTTTGATTTTTTCATAACCCTCTTCTGTTCCTATAGATACATATTCAGGTTCAAATTCTATAATTTGTTCTATTAACAATTTATAGTTTCTATTTGCACTCAATGCCACTATATTATAATCATCTAAAGCTCTAACAACATCGAGAGCACTGGTACCAATACTTCCTGTAGATCCCAGTATAGTTATATTTTTCATTTTTCCTCCCAAATTCACTAACAACTTATTAATTATATAAAATTTCTAGTCTAATAAGCATAAAGAGACAGTATAATTACTGTCTTTTTTTATAAAGTATTTAATATATAAGTAAAGTAATAATAGATAACTGGTAAAACAAATATCAAACTATCAAACCTGTCCAATATTCCACCATGTCCTCCTAATATATTTCCAGAATCTTTAACTTCAAATTCTCTTTTAAACATAGATTCTGCCAAATCACCCAACATACCAACCAACGCTACTATAGTTGGTACAATAATCATTTGTATAGAGGTAATATTCATATTCTTAAACCATACTATCCTTATTACAAACATTGCTAAAATTGTAAACAATACGGAACCTATAAGACCCTCCTTAGACTTTTTGGGACTAATAGGAGACAAACCTTCTTTAAAGAATTTTCTTCCAAAATTTATTCCTACAAAATATGCTGCAGAATCAGCAATCCACATCAAAATCTGTATAGTTAACAACCACTTTCCACCATTAGGTAATGATCTTACTCCAAAAATATGACTGAACATAAATGCTATATAAAATACTCCCAACAAAGTATTTCCTACAAATGCACTTGTACCTTTAATTTCTTTTTTTACCATTCTCTCTATCAACAGTAATACTACTCCAGCAACAACTAACATAAGTAAGATACTTTCTACATTCATTATTTCTTTATACTGTAAATAAGTATAAGTAGGCATTGCAAGCCCTAAGCCTAAACCTATCTCAACTCCAACTTCTCTTCCACTCTTTTTCATCATCTTAAAAAATTCAAATAAACTAACACCAATTACCACATTGGTAAAAACTAAGAGTAATAAATCACCTTGTAACATAATATATATAAGTAGAGGTATAAATATTACTGCAACTAACAAACGACTTTTCATCTATTTCAGTCCTCCAAATCTTCTTTCTCTGCTCAAATAATTATCTATTGCTTCTTCAAATTCCTTCTCTCTAAAATCTGGCCAGAATACATCTGAAATATATATTTCTGAATAAGCACTTTGCCATATTAAAAAGTTACTTAATCTATATTCTCCACTAGTTCTTATAATAAGTTCTGGATCTGGTAATAATGGATTATAAAGCTTTTTAATTATATCTTTTTCTCCTATTTCATTTTTACCTTCTTTTATTAAAGAATTAATTGCATCAATAAGTTCAGGTCTTCCCCCATAATTTACTGCCAAATTCAACTGTAACCCCTTATTCTCTCTCAACTCTTCTTCTGTTTCATCTATAAGTGCAATAAGCTCTTTACTCAATCCTTCTCTTCTACCTATTACCTTCAAACTCATATTATTTTTTCTCAATGTTTTTCTTTCTTCCTTCAAAAACTGTTTAAACATCTTCATTAATGTTTCTACTTCTTCCTTTGGCCTCTTCCAATTTTCCGTTGAAAAAGCATACAATGTTATATACTCAATTCCCATTTCTTTAGCCTTAAGAAGTATAGCTTCTACACTTTTCGCCCCTTCTTTGTGACCTACAGTTCTTTTTTTTCCCCTTTGTTTAGCCCATCTCCCATTACCATCCATAATAATACCTACATGCCTAGGTATTTTTTTTTCATCCAAAGTTCATCACCTTTTCTAATAATATCAATTTATTCTACCACATTCCCCTTATTTTTTCTACTCATTCTTGATTTCTTAACACTTATAAATTATAATTACATTACTTAATAAGTAAAGGAAGTGATTTTATGTATATCAAAGATTTGACACTTTTTACACTAGAAGAAATATACGCCTTAAAGGATAGTGATTTTAAAAGCCTAGAATTAATCAAAAAATTGTTGATGCAAGAAAGGGAGATTAGGGAAAAGTTAGGTGAAAGTGAAAAAATAAATTTTATTGACAGTACAATCCAAACATTAGTTACTCTACAAAGTAGTACTGGTATTGGTCATAATTTAGATTAATTTATCATTTACTTCATAGTTTATATAAATCAAAAGACCACCAAGTGGTCTTTTTAGATTGAAGACAAACGACTACTTATTATAATATTAAGTAGTTGTTTTTTATTTTTTTTTGTAAATTTAATAGATTTTTTAGTAGTTCAAAGA
>CAZFBB010000153.1:0-7024 GCA_964517235.1 uncultured Fusobacteriaceae bacterium | reverse complement strand
TTCGTTAACTTAATCTAAATTTCTTATATAGGTACACCTAAAATCAAAGACAAATAAAACTTCTTTTTTAAGAAAATTTCATTTATCTTCAGTCTCAAACCTCTAAAAAATTAGAGGTCATTTACTTTTTCTATATATTTTTCTACATTAAATTTTCTACGAAGTCCATTATCATTCATATATCTAACTTTACCAAATATATCCCTTTCAAACCATGGTCTATCATGTTTACCAAAACACCACGCAATACCCGTAAATGAATTGGCATCTCTACCATCTAATGCATATTTATTATTTAAATATATAGCATATTCAAAAGCTTTCTTGGGAGTATCTGTCCATTCTAATATCTTTTTACCCCAATACATACGCATATAGCCGTGCATATCTCCACTTTTTATTAGTTCTTTTTGGCAAGCATTCCAAATTATATCATGGGTTTTAGCCAATTCAAATTCTTCTAGAGTGTAGGTATATAAACGTTTATCTCCTATATGAGTCTCTAAAGTTTCATAGATCCAATTTGCTTTTAACCCCTTATAATTATCATAATTTTCATTATAATAACAAAAATTAAAAGCTAATTCACGACGCACAATTAATTCTTCTAAAAAAACGCTAATCCCTTCTTTATTTTTATTACTATTTCTAACAGCAAGTGCTATTTCTACCGGACTAATTTGCCCAAAATGTAAATAGGGACTAAGGGTAGAAGTATAGTCTAAGTCTGGATTATTACCAAGTGTATCATATTTATCAAGTTTATTTTCTATAAAGTTTTCTAGACGTTCTTTAGCTTGTGTATAACCTCCAGTAAAATAAGGACTTTTTTCCAAAGACCTATCTAAATTAATTTTTTCTAAAATACCCTTTACACTATTAAATTTTTCTGTATCTATGTTAAGGTTCAAACTAGATAGTTCAGGAAGTGGGAGGGTAGAAGGAAATAAATAATCATCTAATTTTCTAGTAATCTTTTTCCTAATTGTATATGCTGCATATTCTTCTTTATCACTAGCGATTTCTATTGGAACTACCAAATCAGTATCTACTTCTACTATTGGTACTTCCAAAGAATTACACAATTCTTTCCTCCATAATTTTTGTATCTTTAAATATCCCTTGTCCACTACAAGAATACTAGCATTTTTTCCAAGTTCAATTATTTTTTCAGGAATTTTTCCAATGGAAAAAATAAATTTTATATTTAGTTCATTCAACCTTTTTTTCACTTCTAATAAGCCTTCTAACATAAAAGTATAATGTCTAAGATTCGCTTGGGGATAATCATCTACAAGACAAAACTGGACAAGTACAGGTAAATTATACTTATTAGCTTTTTCAATAGCATAAATAAGAGCATGATTTTCTTCTACTCTTTGACTTTGTTGCATCCAATATAATATATATTTTCCACTTTTATTAAATTTTCTACCACTTAATAATTTTACTCTAGCATCAAACATTTTATCACCTCAATCTATTTTACTTGAATTTTTTTTATAATTCTAGATTATACATATATTTATTTTTTATTTAAAAGATGTAATAAAATAATTATAGAAATAGCTAGACAAAATATTAAAAATAAATTAAAATTTAATTAACGAAACTCAAGGAGGACTTATGAAAAAAAAAATATCAGTGTTATTAATTATGACAGTTTTATCAGCAAACCTATTTGCAACAGGGATTGGACTTAAATACGGTTCAGATACAAGCTTAACTATTTTGGCAAATGATATTAGGGTAGACCTCGGTCTTAACACAGAAAATTTTGATAATTTTACATTAAGTCTAGACAAGATGTTATCTTATGATTTATTATATGTAGGAGTAGGTTTAAAAGCTATAAATTCAAATAACTTTGATATTGGTGGGAGAGTACCAATTGGAGTTACTTTAAATGTCTCATTCTTAGAGCTATTTGGTGAAGTAGTGCCAACATATTATTTAGATAGAGCATTTGATTTAGAGTATGGAATAGGTTTTAGAATACATTTTTAAATGACTACTCATTGAGTAGTTTTTTTATAGGAGGAAAGATGGGAAAGATACTGATTATTTTAACATTATTTATGTCAACACTAATTTACGGTGAAGCAGGAATAGGAATCAAATTGGGAACTCTTAATGAAATTAGTATAATAAAAGATGAAGTTCAATTTGGTTTAGGTGTAAGTATGAAACTAGATGGTGGTTTATCATATACTATGGATAAAATATACCCTTATGATAACTATTATTATGGAATAGGTTTAGCTACAAATACTTTTAACGGTTTTGATTTTGGGGTTAGAGGTTTAATGGGTTTTTCAGCCAAAGAAGAA
Organism: uncultured Fusobacteriaceae bacterium; assembly: GCA_964517235.1. Classification (GTDB taxonomy): domain Bacteria; phylum Fusobacteriota; class Fusobacteriia; order Fusobacteriales; family Fusobacteriaceae; genus CAZFBB01. The sequence goes on along the minus strand of CAZFBB010000153.1, from coordinate 4,694 downwards.
AATATTGAATTTTTTGCAGAATTAGCTCCAACTTATTATATGAAAGAATTAATAACTTTAGAAGCAGGTATTGGTTTTAGAGTATATTTTTGACAAATAATATCTATCCCTTATACCATGTGTCTAGGGGATTTTTCTTATAGAATAAATACTTTGATAGAAATTATTTCATAGTTTTTCTTGCCAAAATGCAATTTTTTCTGTATACACTTGGAAGAAAATGCTTTTTAATTTATTGTGTCTGATAATGGTTAGGTAATGTTCACTATACTGGTTAAATATAAAGTTAAACTAACAGGCAAGGAACTTGTGAGGATAGATAAATTTTATCCATCAAGTAAAAGCTGTTGGGTTTGTGGTCCAGTAAAACAAGACCTTAAAGTATCAGGTAGGGTATATACTTGCCAATGTGGTAATTTGATAGATAGAGACCTAAACGCAAGTATCAACATAAAAAATCAAGGTAAATTGTTGTTAAACTATTAGATATAAACAAAATAGCATATCACAGTACATAATAGTTAGTTATGCCATTATAATTGCTTTTTTCCATGTAATAGGGTATAAATATATTATTATGAATACTGAGGTGGAATATTGAATATATTAAATGTTAGAGAAATGAAGGAATTTGATAAAAAAGCTACTGAATTGTTAGGGATAAAAGAAGAGATTCTTATGGAAAATGCTAGTATAGATACTTATTCTACACTTAAAAGAAGAAGAAAACTTGAAGAAGATAACATTCTAATTGTTGCAGGTAGTGGGAATAATGGTGGAGATGGACTTGCTCTTGCAAGAAAGTTATATTCTGCCAATTGTAAAGTAAGTATTCTTTTTGCAGGAGGAACAGATAACTATTCACATTGTGCAAGAAATAACTATGAAATAATAAAGAGAATAGGTATAAAAACATACGTATATGAAGAGGTGAAAGATGAGTATGATTTTTATAATAGATATACTTTAATTATTGATGGAATATTTGGAATATCTCTTGATAGACCAGTGGAAGGTAGTTATTATGATATAATAAAAGAAATAAACCAAGGAAAAGCTTATGTTGTTTCTCTTGATATACCATCGGGACTTGATAGTAACAAGGGTGAAATAAAAGGCATATGTATAGAAGCAGACATGACTGTAGCTTATGGTTCCTTAAAATTTGGTCATATATTGGGTCAAGGTAGAAATTGTTGTGGAGAAATTTATTTAAGTAAAATATCTATACCTGACCAATTATATCAAAAAAATGGTGTGGAACTGAATCTACCAGTATTATTGCCTAAAAGAAATAATAATAGCCACAAGGGAAATTTTGGTAATATACTTTTTATTGGTGGAGGCTCAAAGTATTATGGAGCACCATATTTTAATTCTGTAGCTTTTTTAAAAAGTGGTGGTGGTTATTCAAGATTAGCTTGTCCGCAAGGAATAGTAAACTCTCTTGCCGTAAAAGCAAATGAAGTAGTTTATTATCCTATGAAAGAAAGTAGTAGTGGTAATCTAAGTATAGAAAATTTAAAACAGATTTTAGATTTTTGCAAAAATATGAGATTAGTTGCGTTAGGTGGGGGATTCTCTCTTGAAGAAGAATCGCAGAGACTAGCCCAAATATTAATTTCTAAATTAGAATGTCCAATTTTGATAGATGCTGATGGACTTATAGCTTTATCTGAAAAGATGGATTTGTTATATATGAGAAAGTACCCTACGATACTTACTCCACATTTAGGAGAGATGTCAAGACTTACTGGTTTATCAGTAGAAAACATTAGTAAAAATATAGTAGAAATTGCAAGAGAATTTGCGAAAAAATATAGGGTAATTTTGGTGTTAAAAGACCACAAAACAATTATTGCATATCCAGATGGTAGATGTAAGATAAATGATAGTGGAAATTCTGTTTTGGCAGTGGCTGGTAGTGGAGATATACTTACTGGAATCATTGCAGGACAATTTGCTCTAGGACACACATTGGAGGATGCTTGTAGTACTGGAGTATTTATTCATGGTTATGTTGGAGATTTGGTTTCTAATAAATTAGGTTATGATGGTGTAATGGCAGAGGATATATTAAATACAATTACAGAAGCAATTAGAAATTACAGGGAAGATTATATAAATCTTAGGAAATCATATGAAGTAGAAGTTATATAATTTAATTGTGGTGTGTTATGTAAAACGCACCACAATTTAAAAAGGATTCAAGTTGTATTATTAGAGGATTTAAAGAAAATTTTTTAAAACATAATAGTGTAAAGTGATAGAACTTTAATTGAATTTAAGAGAGAAGCTGACTATATACATTTACTATTCCAAAGACCATTACAAGTTGAATTAGCTAAATTAATTAATACTTTAAAAACTAAAACCCTTTCTATTCATCTCTCTCCTAAGTAGAAGAGGGAGTTTTCTAAATTTAAATTAAAAAATGAAGATATTTTTAAAGGTAGTTTCCAACAAATTTTTTTAATTTTTTTCTGTGCTCTTTTAGTATTTACTCTTCTAGTACCTAGTATTTTAATCATTTTTTCCTGAAAAATAAAACTAACTATTTATATAATTATATTGTTTATTTGAGATTTAATTTTTTTAAAAAAATACCATTAAGTGTTGATTTTTTTTCTCTGAAAAGTTATAATAATACAAATAAAAATAGATTTAAGCAAAAAAGTTTTATAAAAATAGAAAATACATACTTAACATTTTTAACTTAGGAGATATTTATGGCGTATATGAAAATTGGAGAGAAAAAAACATATGAAGGTATATTGGAAAAATTTAAAGGGAAAAAATTTGAAGTAGTTTTGAATAGTTCTTGTGAAAGATGTGTTTTCTATAATGAAGGAGTTATTTGCTATAAGTATCTTTACAACGAACTTAGTAATTGCGCAAGTATGGCTAGAAAAGATGGAAAAGATATTATATTTAAGGAAGTTAAAAAAAAATTATAAATAACAAAATTTGATTATAAAAGAAGGTTCAAATTAAATTAAATTTTCTTAAGTGAGCATAGAAAATAAAAGTTGTTTTAATAGGTCAAATATTTCTATTTACCAAACTCTAGTCTTTTCATACTACAAAATTTCCTATATCCTCTTGCTTCTTCTACTATTTTTTTCTTCTATTCTTAATATTACACAAATATTAAAAGTTCTTCTAAAATAAGTAAAAAACTTTATATGAGATGACTATCTTAATAATTTATTTTGTTTTTTATCAGATGTAATTATGCAACCTAAAAAATTAGTATAAGTTGTAATTGGAATTTTCATTATATAAGCATTTTGTCTTCTTTTAATGTATATAAATTATTAATAGTTTAAAGAAAAAATATATATCTTTTCGAAAAAATAAAAGATTATAAATTTTGTAAAATTGTGCTATAATTAAGGGGATATATAGGAAGTTATATTTTTTTACAAAAAAATATCATTAATGAAATAAATCTTATTTTAGATAAACATATTTTTTATCAATAAAGGGTTTGAATAATAAATTTGAGTAATAGCGGGAGGAGATAGTATGACTAGGGAGTTCAAAAAAGTATTAGTTGCAAACCGTGGAGAAATTGCAATTAGAGTAATTAGAGCTTGTAAAGAACTTGGAATTAGAACTGTTGCAATTTATTCTGAAGAGGACAAAACTTCTCTTTTTAGAACTAAAGCTGATGAAGCTTATTTAATAGGTAAAGACAAGGGTCCTATAGACGCATATTTAGCCATTGATGAAATAATCAAATTAGCTAAGAAAAAGGGTGTAGATGCAATACACCCAGGTTATGGATTTTTATCTGAAAATGCTGAATTTTCAGATAGATGTGAAGAAGCAGGTATAATATTCATTGGTCCAACTGGAAATATGATGAATAGCTTAGGAGATAAGATACAATCAAAAATTGTAGCTAATAGTGTAAATGTACCTACTATTCCCGGTGTAGATAAACCAGTAAAATCAGAAGAAGACGTAGTGGAATTTGCCGATATTTGTGGCTATCCTGTAATGTTAAAAGCCGCTGCTGGTGGTGGTGGACGTGGAATGAGGATAGTAAGAGATAAAGAAGAGTTATTATCTTTGTATAGATCAGCTAGAAACGAATCTATAAAAGCATTTGGTGTTGATTCTATTTTCATTGAAAAATATGTAGAAAATCCAAAACATATTGAAGTACAAATTTTAGGTGATAATTATGGAAATGTAGTTCACCTTTTTGAAAGGGATTGTTCTGTTCAAAGAAGGCATCAAAAAGTTGTAGAAATTGCACCTGCAGTTACACTTTCTGATGAAAAAAGAAATGAAATATGTAAAGATGCTATAAAAATAGCAAAAGCAGTTAACTATAGAAATGCAGGAACTATAGAATTTTTGTTAGATGCTAGTGGAAATCACTATTTTATAGAGATGAACCCAAGAATACAAGTTGAGCACACTATAACAGAAATGGTTACAGGTGTAGATTTGGTACAAAGTCAAATTCAAATAGCTGAAGGTAAAAAACTAGAAGAAATAGGTATTAAATCACAAGAAGATATAAGTGTCAGAGGATATTCTATTCAATGTAGAGTGACTACAGAAGATCCTGCAAATAACTTTGCTCCAGATACAGGAATTATAGACGTGTATAGAACTGGTTCAGGTTTTGGAATAAGACTTGATGGAGGAAATGGATATGCAGGGGCAAATATTAGTCC
>CAZFBB010000152.1:0-7028 GCA_964517235.1 uncultured Fusobacteriaceae bacterium | reverse complement strand
ACCATGTGCACGAGTGGCGGAATTGGCAGACGCGCTAGACTTAGGATCTAGTGTCTTTGACGTGAGAGTTCAAGTCTCTCCTTGTGCACCACTAAGATTATTAAGACTATCAAAATTGATAGTCTTTTTTACGTTTTTTTTTAAATTATTGAAAATATTAAACTTTTAAGATTCTTTAATACAAAGTTATAGGTATAAAGATGTTTTAAAAAGATAAAATCATAATTTTTAAACCAATTAACTTACTACTTATTGGCTAAACTCTATACATTAGCTAAAAAAAATTTCTTTTAAAAGTCCTATTTTTTGGATCTTAGTATTAATCTTTTCATTATTTTAATCCTTTGCTTTATTTAGAGAGTTAAATATATAAAAAAATAAAATGAAAAAAAGTTAAAATATAATAAAAAATAATTTATTATTTTTAAATTAATAATTCATTAAAAACAGTACTAAAAAATCGAACTTCAATAATATAAAATGATAAATTCTAAATTAATATATTATATATATGATAGATATACAAATAATATATTTGAAGTTAAATTTAGCATATGATAATCTTAGGATATTAATAAAAATAAAACTTAAGGGAGGAACAAGGATGAAAAAGAAAATTTTTGGATTTTTAGCACTTGCTTCTTTAGCTATATTTACTGCTTGTGGAGGTAGTAAAGAAGAGGTTGTGGCTGATAGCGTAAAAGAAGTTAAAGTTATTAGATATGCATTAGAATCAAATCCGCCAGAGTTAGACCCAAATCTATCAACAGATACAGTTTCAGGAATAATAACAGGTGCAGTATTTGAAGGGTTGACTAGACCAGATAAAGCAGGAAACCCAATACCTGGTGTAGCAGAAAGCTGGGTAAATGAAGGTCTTAAGTGGACATTTACACTGAGAAAAGATGCTAAATGGCATAATGGTGATAATGTAGTAGCTGATGATTTTCTTAATGCTTGGGAAAGAGTATTAAATCCTAGTACAGGAGCACAATATTCTTATATTATGTATCCTATAAAGGGTGCACAAGAATATAATGAAGGAAAAGTTACTAATTTTAGTCAAGTTGGTATTAAAAAGGTAGATGATTATACAGTAGAAGTAGAATTAAAAGAGCCAGTTGGTTACTTCCCATCATTAGTATCATTTTATACTTTTTCTCCTCAAAATACTAAATTTTATGATGAAGTAGGAGCAGAGTATGGTACGAGTAAGGAAGCAATCTTAGGAAATGGTCCATTTGAATTAGTTGAGTGGATTTCAGAATCAAAAGTAGTACTAGAAAAATCAGATATTTATTGGAATAAAGAAGTTGTAGAAGTAGATAGGTTGGAAATGCCAATAATTGAAAATAGAACAACTGCGCATAATGTGTACAAAAATGATGAAGTTGATATTATAACTTTACCAGATGAATTAGTTGGAGATTATGAAGGAAGTGAAGAATTAGTTCCTTATGAAGATGCATCTGTTTGGTACTTAAATCTTAATAATGATGTTGAGAAAAATGGTGTTAAATGGTTAAGTAACAAGAAAATTAGACAAGCAATTGCTTATGCTATAGATAGAAATACTTTAGTAGAAAAAGTTAAAAATCAAGCAGGATCAGTTGCTACATCTTATGTTCCGAGCATGATACCGGGTAAAAGAGATACATTTAGAAATGATTACCCTCAATCAAATTATTTTGATGTTTATAATCCAGAAAAGGCAAAAACTTTATTCCAAGAAGGATTAAAGGAATTAGGAATAACACTTGCTGATATTGGAACAGTATCATTAGTTGTAAATAATAGTGATGTTAGTACTAAAGAAGGTCAGTATTATCAAGAGGAGTTAAATAAAACTTTAGGTTTAATAGTTGAGTTAGAGCCTGTGACTTTCCAAATTAGACTTCAAAGAAGCAAACAAAAAGACTTTGAAATTATTTTAGCAGGATGGGGACCAGATTATAACGATCCTATGACTTATTTGGATATGTGGTTAAGTACATCTAGTTATGCAAAAGAATCAGGTTTTGCTAATGCTGAATACGATAGATTAATTCATTTTGCTAAATCAAGTGACAACCATGAAGAGAGAATGGATGCAATGGCGAAAGCAGAAGCTATATTAATGGATGAAATGCCAATAGTACCGACATTCTTTAGAAAGAAGTTTACGTTAGTTAAACCTCATGTTAAAGGAGTAATAAGAAGAGCATTAAGTCCAGATCCAGACTTTTTCTATGCAGATGTAGAATAAATTTAGGCTGCTTAGCAGCCTCTTTTTTAGATTGTTTGTTAAATAAATATTATATATAGATACATATACAAATTAAATATTAATTTGTATAAATACAATTTTTAGTATCTATTTATATTATTGATTGATTTTATTTTTATCATATGTTTTTTTATTATAAGTATATGTGTTAAAATATAATTGATTATTTGATTAAAGGAAGGAAGGAAGAGATATGCTTGGGTATTTAATGAAAAAATTAGGGTTGGGTTTATTAACTTTATGGGTAATTGCATCAATAACATTTTTTCTACTACATTCATTACCTGGTGATCCTTTTGCAAGTGAAAAGAAGATTCCACCAGTTGTAAAAAAAGCCCTAATGGAAAAGTATCACTTAGATAAGCCTATTATGGTTCAATATGGATACTATCTAAAAAATGTATTTGTTCATAGAGACCTAGGAGTGTCTATGAAAGTGAGAGGAAGAAAAGTAAATAAAATGATAGCTAATAACTTTCCAAAGTCTATGACATTGGGTATAGTAGCGGTTACTTTTGCTTTAGCTGTAGGTATACCACTTGGTATAATTGCGGGAATGAATAGAGGAAAAGCTCTAGATAGTGGGAGTATGCTTATAGCAGTGGTTGGAGTCAGTATTCCGAGCTTTATTGTAGGGGGGATTCTGCAATGGATGGTATTAGCTATAAAAGAAAAGACAGGAGTGAGCATTTTGCCTATTGCAGGATGGGGGACATGGAAACATATAATTATGCCATCATTTGCTTTAGCAATAATGCCAATTGCAGTTATAGCTAGAATGATGAGAGCATCAATGATAGAAGTTTTAGCTCAAGATTATATAAGGACAGCAAGAGCTAAGGGAATATCAAATTTACAAATAACATTAAAGCATAGTGTACGAAATGCAATTATGCCAGTAATTACATATATAGGACCACTTTTTGCAGCGATAACTACAGGTTCCTTTGTTATAGAGACTGTTTTTGCTGTACCTGGATTAGGAAGATATTTTTCTCAAAGTATATTAGATAGAGATTATACAGTAACATTAGGTGTAGTAGTTTTTTACTCTGTACTTCTTATTACAATGATGATAATGGTTGATATAGCCTATGGGTTAATAGATCCTAGAATTAGAGTGGGTAGAAAGAGAGGTGCAAAATAATGTCTGTAAATGAATTTAAAATTGTAGGGAAAGATTTGGTTGAAAGTGAAAAAATAGCAAAACCTAGTTTGACATATTGGCAAGATGCTTATAGAAGAATTAAAAAAAATAAAGTAACTGTATTTTTCTTTTTTGTAATAGTAATATTAGGAACACTTTCTATTATAGGGCCATATTTAAATCAATATACTTATAGAGAACAAAATTTAGATTTAGCCTTTAGATATGGTAAAGATGTTTTTAAAGATGGATATTACTTTGGTACAGATGATTTTGGTAGAGATTTGTTTACTAGAATTTGGGAAGGTGGACGTATTTCTCTTTTGATAGCCCTAGTTGTAGTAGGATTAGAAGGAATAATTGGAACACTTTATGGAGGTATAGCAGGATTTTTTGGAGGTAAAGTTGACCTTATAATGATGAGAATAGTAGAGATATTTATGGCTATTCCAACATTAATATATATTATTTTACTTATGGTTGTAATGGGACCAGGAGTACTCACTATTATTATTGCAATGGGTGCAACAAGATGGATGCCTATGGCATTGATAGTGAGAGGAGAAGTATTAAGACTTAAAGAGCAAGAGTATGTAATGGCAGCAATAAACCTTGGTGCTAGCCCAATGTGGATTATTATAAAACATTTGATACCTAATGCTATGGGTCAAATAATTGTTAGATTAACTATGGATATACCAGCAGCAATATTTACAGAAGCATTTTTAAGTTTTATAGGTATAGGAGTGCCAGCTCCACTTGCCTCTTGGGGAAGTTTAGCCAATGATGGTTATAAACTACTAAGTAGAGGGGCTCATTTATTTATAATTCCAGCCGTTTTTATATCTTTGACAACTTTGTCATTTAACATGGTTGGAGATGGACTTAGAGATGCGTTGGATCCAAGGTTAAGAAAATAACCTAATTATTGATAAGGAGAAGAAGATGAGCGAAAGAATTTTAGATGTTAAAAATCTCCATGTATCATTTGATACTTATGCTGGTGAAGTAAAGGCCATTAGGGGAGTTGATTTTCATGTTGATAAAGGAGAATCTCTAGCTATAGTAGGTGAATCAGGTTCGGGAAAGTCTGTTACTGTACAAACTGTGATGCAACTAATTCCAATGCCACCAGGTAGAATAAAAGAGGGAGAGATATTATTTAAAGGAAAAGATTTGGTAAACTACTCAAATAAAGATATGCAAAGTATTCGTGGAGGAGAAATTGGAATGATATTTCAAGATCCTATGACTTCTCTTAATCCTACAATGACTATTGGGAAACAAATTGCAGAAGGAATAATTGCTCATAGAGGGGTTAGTAAAAAAGAAGCAATGAAAATGGCTCTTGATATGCTAAAAGCTGTTCATATTCCTAATGCAGAAGAGAGATTACATGCATACCCACACCAATTTTCTGGTGGAATGAGGCAAAGAGTTGTAATAGCAATAGCTCTTGCTTGTAATCCAGATTTATTAATTGCTGATGAACCAACAACAGCACTTGATGTAACAGTGCAAGCACAGATACTTGATCTTATGAATGAGTTAAAAAAAGATACTGGAACTGCAATTATACTTATTACACATGATTTAGGTGTAGTAGCTGATGTGGCTGAGAGGGTAGTAGTTATGTATGGTGGAGAGATTATGGAAGAGGCAAGTGTAAGAGATATATTTAAAGATCCCAAGCATCCTTATACTTGGGGTTTAATAAAATCTATTCCTAGATTAGATATAGATAGGGAAAAAGAGAAATTATCCTCTATAGATGGTACACCACCTGATCTTTTTAATCCGCCCAAAGGCTGTCCATTTGCACCAAGGTGTGAATATGCTATGGATATTTGTAAAAATAAGAAACCGGGCATGTTAGAAGGAGGGAAGGGACATAAAGTTTCTTGTTGGTTACTTGATCAGAGAGCAGAGGAGATAACTAATCCAATTACTGGAAAAAGTACGAAAGCATAGCTATATTTATAGAGAGGAGAAGATATGGCTGAAAAATTATTAGAAATAAAAAATTTGAAAAAATACTTTCATGTTGGAAATAATACAGTTTTGAAAGCTGTAGATGGTGTTACTTTTGATATATATAAAGGAGAAACAGTAGGACTAGTAGGTGAATCTGGCTGTGGAAAAACAACTTTAGGAAGAACACTTACAGTACTTTATCCTAAAACAGAGGGGGAAGTATTTTATAGTGGAGTAAATTCAGATGATATAAAAGTAAAAGATTTTACTAAAAAAGTTCAAATGATATTTCAAGATCCACAAGCATCGCTTAATCCAAGAATGACAGTAACAGACGTCATTGCAGAAGGGTTAGATATACATAAACTTTATAAAAATAAAAAAGAGAGACAAGAAAAAGTTTATTATTTATTAGAACAAGTTGGATTGCAAAAAGAACACGCAAATAGATTTCCACATGAGTTTAGCGGAGGTCAAAGACAAAGGATAGGAATAGCAAGAGCTCTTGCTATGAATCCCGAGTTTATAGTTTGTGATGAGCCCATAGCAGCACTTGATGTATCCATACAGGCTCAAGTAGTAAATTTATTAAAAGACCTGCAAAAAGAGAGAGGTCTTACTTTATTATTTATAGCTCATGACCTTAGTATGGTGAAGTATATAAGTGATAGAGTGGCAGTTATGTATTTGGGTGATATGGTAGAACTTAGTGGTAGTAATGTGCTTTATGAGAAGCCACTTCATCCTTACACTGAGGCTTTGATGTCTGCTGTGCCGATAGCAGACCCAGAAGTAGAAGTGGCAAAAAATAGGATAAAATTAGAAGGTGACTTACCAAGCCCAGTAAATCCCCCTAAAGGTTGTAAATTTTCTACGAGGTGTCCTTATGTAAAGGATAAGTGTAGGGAAGAGAGACCTAAAATGAGAGAAGTGATAGAGGGTAGATATGCTGCTTGTCATTTTTCAGAAAATTTATTTTTAAATTAATATATAAAATTTTTACTATAAAAAATATAATTATTTTTATGTTAAAATTCGTTAATCTAAAGACTGTTTTTATTAAAAATAGTTAATTTTAACTATCTGAAAGAGGTCTAAATGGTCGAAAAGCAAAAAAAATGTCTAATTTTGGCAAAAAAACTAAAAAAAAACTTGAAATCTTTCTGTAAAAGTGGTAAATTTAGATTAGTTATAAGATGATGATGAATTTTACTAACATACTCTTGAGGAAGTGATGAGCCTCAGAGAAAATTTGCTGAGTGATGACGGCAAATTGGTTATAAAAATTTTATTAAAATAAGAAAGACTAAAAAGAGGAGATGATGTTCACATGAAAAAAGCAGCAACTTTAGTAGCTGGTTTATTACTAGTAACAGGAACAGTTTTTGCAGAAGGATTCTCATATGATTTCTCAGGAACTAACGTAAAGTACACACAATCATTCTATGATTCAAAGGAAGGAACTTTTGTTACTAACACTGGAGATTCAGATGTAACAGTTAACTTCAAGTTAGCAAATGAAAATACTAATGTAAATTTTAAGGCAGAGTTTGATGACAAAGATTCAGTAGTTGTTGAGTTAGGTCATAAAATATTAGATGGTATGGTAGAAATCAATGTAGCAGGAGATTTAAACTTTAC
>CAZFBB010000151.1:0-7091 GCA_964517235.1 uncultured Fusobacteriaceae bacterium | reverse complement strand
TGTAAATCCAGTAGAATTAACAGGATTAGTATTAACTCCACCAACAAGGTTGAACTATTTTTTAGGGGAAACTTTAGATACGAGAGATATGGTAGTAGTAGGTAAATTTAATAATGGAGATAGGGTATTAGGAGCAGATGAATACACTATTGAAGGATTTGAGAGTACTAGTATTGGAACGAAAATAATTACTGTTTCAACAGGTTCATTTAACAAAACTTTTACTGTTTCAGTAGAAAAATTAGAATTTACTTATCTTGAAAGTGAAACTGAAATGTCTATTACAGGCTATACAGGTAATTCAACTAATATAATCATACCAGCATATATTAAAAATAAACCTGTAACTAAAATTGCTGAATATGCATTTACACCAAGGGAAGTTATTTATGGAGGTACTAGAGGAGGACTCATTTCTAACATTGCTTTGACTTCTGTTAAAATTCCAGATACAGTTAAAATAATAGGAAATTTTGCATTTTATGGACGTGGTATTGAAGAATTGGACTTGGGAAATTCAGTAGAAATAATAAAAGCTGAAGCTTTTTCAAATAATAAATTAAGAAATCTTTCAATTCCAAACTCAGTAAAAATTATAAAAGAAGGAGCATTTTTTTGGAATGCACTTACAAATCTTACTTTGGGGAATTCATTAGAAGTTATTGAAACTAAAGCTTTTGAAGGTAATAGACTGACAAAGATAATAATTCCTGAATCGGTTATAAATCTGGGAGGATTTACTGGAAATCTAATAACAGAAGTAGTAATTCCAGATTCAGTAAAAATTATTGGAGAGTATGCTTTTGCAAATAATAAATTATCTGGTACTATTACTATAGGTAAAAATGTTCATACAATAAAGAAAAATGCATTTTTAGGAGTTATAGGAGGTCATACTAATAATGTAGCAGAAATAATATTACCAAATTCAGTAAGATTTATTGAAGAAATGGCCTTTAAAGACAACTTAGCAACTAAAGTTACTATAGGTGAAAATGTTCTTATAGGTGATAATTTTATCTTTAGTTTAGATTCTGGTCTTAAGAATGAATTTAGAGAAGTTTATAAATTAAATGGAGCAGGCACATATGTTGTAAATCCAAATGGAGACTCTTGGATAAAGGAATAGATTAGATAGAGAAATAAACATGATATTTAAATTAAAGCCTTCTACTTTGAAGGCTTTTTCCTGTTTTATTCAAATTATTTAGATTTTTTTAAAAATAAATTTTTTTGGAAGAGGAGAAGTTTGTAGCAATTTTCTTTTTTTTATTTGTGAGATTTCTGTTGAAAAAAATCAAATTTTAGATTAATAAAATATATTACTTATTTATCATATGAGAATTTCTTTTTCAAATTATTGAAATTATGTTACAATATATAGTCAAAATTTTTTTAAAGGTTAAAAAATAATTATTATATATATGGAGGAAAAAGATGATACCAAGTTGTCCAAAATGTCAATCGGAGTACACATATGAAGATGGAAATATGATAGTATGTCCTATGTGTTCATATGAGTGGAACCCAGAAGTAGAAGAAGTTAAAGAAGGAGAAAAAGTCTATAAAGATATAAATGGAAATGTTCTTGTAGATGGAGATACAGTAACTGTAGTCAAAGATTTAAAGGTAAAAGGTAGTTCTTTAGTAGTAAAAGCTGGAACTAAAGTTAAAAATATAAGATTAGTTGATGGAGATCATGATATTAATTGTAAAATTGATGGAATGGGAGCCATGCAGTTAAAAACATCAGTAGTGAAAAAAGCCTAACTAAAGTATAAAGTTAAAAATAGAAAAGTTAGAGGTTTAGAGAGTCTAAATTATCATGATTTCTAATAAACTTAAAGTGTATAACTTTGTATACCATAAAGTTGGAGTAGAAGAACTCTTTATTTCTATAATTTTAAATAAAAAAGCTGACATTATTTTGTCAGCTTTTTTTCATAATATTTATAATATAACCTTTCAGTAGTGCCATCAAGAAGCATTTCCTTTAGAACTTTTTCTAGTTTGTAGGGAAGAGTTCCTTCCTTTAATTTAGTGGGATAGTTTTGTATACTAATCTCTTTTTTTTCATCATATTCTTTATTTGGAATATCCACATAATACTTTGAACTTTTAGAAAAACCTAAATACATAATATTTTTTTTCTTTAAAAAATCTTCGTGTATCTTTATATTATTAATTTCATTTTGTTTTAAGTAATAGATTAAGCTAGAATAATCGAAAATAGTAAAATCTATTCTTTTAAATATGAGCATATTGATACTTCTTTCCAAATCTAATTCAGCATACTCCTTTACTACTAAACCTTCTACACTATCTTCATCAAAATAGCTAGGTGCACCTAGATTTTTTCCAAATACCATATTTTCCAGCTGAGATAAATTATTTATTTCTTCCTTATCATAAGTTGTTATTAACACATCTTTTTGAAATAATCCGTTTTCAATATAATAGATATATTCACTTCTTTCAGGGGTAAAATTGAACCGAGGATAAAAGTCTATACTTCCATCTTTTAAGGCATCAATAACTCTAAGCTTTGGTAACCTCACAATTTCTAATTGGTAACCTAATCTTCTAAGAGCTTCTTGATATAAATCCTTATAAAGCCCCTCATCATCATCTTCGTTTATAAGAGGTGGAATTTCAGTGGTTCGATACCCCATAATTAGAGTTTTGGGCAAGGTAGAAAAAATTAAAACTACATATAATATTAAATATTTCATAATCTCCTCCTTAGAAACATTTCATTTATATAAATATTATAGTCTATGATAGAAATTAAACCTTCTATATTGTAAAATAAAATAGAGAATTTAATTAGATGAGTAAAAGTGTAATATATAGAAGTGATATTAAGACATATTAAATCTCTTTTATGAGCGAGACTTTTAGATAGTTAATTTTATTAAGTTAATTTGGCTTTGATTGTTTTAAATAAAGACTTTTTTTGAAACTTAATAAAAACAATAAATAAGATTTGTTATACTTGCTTGGTTTTATTTACTTGGTTTTATTTACCTAATAGTAGTTGAATGCATATTCCCTTATAAAATGATGAGAAAGGAGGAGAAATAAGGATAATTTTAAAAAATTAATTAAGCACTAGGGAGGATTATTATTTAGGTGGTTAAATGTTTTAAAGAATGAAAGAATTAGTCCCCATTATTTAGGTAAAAGAGTGGAGGAGAGGTAAAGCAATTAAAATATTATTTAGAGAATAGGACATATAAAATAAGATGTAAAAGGGAACATAAAGTAAAAAGCAATATAGAGTATAAAATGATTTTCTTAATAGTATTCACAAATAATTCAAAATAACAGAGTAGAATAATCAATGAAAATTTTATTTTATTGTTGATTTTTTTATTCATGGAGTTACTAGAAGGAAAAGGATATTAGATTATTAAATAACTCCTAAAATTTATTATTAAATTATGCTTTAACAATCCTTTTTCTATTTACTTCTACATATCTATTAACAAAAATATTCCTACATTATAAAGAATCTGTTATAATAAATAGCTAAATCTAATTATGGAGGAATAAGATGAAAAAGTTAGAATTTAAAGGAAGTGTTGTACTAAACCCAGTACCAGTAGTATTAGTTACTAGTAAAAACAAAGAGGGAAAAACAAATGTATTTACTGTGGCGTGGACGGGAACTATATGTACAAAACCACCTATGTTGTCTATATCAATAAGACCAGAAAGATTATCATATGAATATATAGCAGAAACTATGGAGTTTACAGTTAATCTACCTAGTACAAAATTGGTAAAAGAAACGGATTTTTGTGGAGTTAGATCTGGTAGACAAGTAGATAAAATTAAAGAAATGGGATTTGATATGGTAAAGGGAAAAGATGTAGATGTACCATATATTAATGATTGTCCTATTAGTATAGAATGTAGAGTAAAAGAGATAATAAAATTAGGAACACATGATTTGTTTATAGGAGAAGTTTTAGGTTCCCATATTAATGAAAGTTTATTGGATGAAAATGGAAAGATACATTTTGAATGGGCTAATCTTATTAATTATGCCCATGGAGAATATTATCCAATGTCTAAAAAAACACTTGGATGTTTTGGTTACTCTGTAGCTAAAAACCCTGCTATACTTGAAAAATATAGCAAAAAAAAGATAAGTAATAATATTAAAGAGAAAAAAGAAGATAGAAAAAGTAAGAAAAAAAAGTATGGAAAGAGTAAAAAAAAGTTTAAATAAGGAGGAGTAAATGAAAAAGTTAATGGTACTTATGATTTTAGCATTAATGGTGTTGGTATCTTGTTCTTCATCTCAAGAGAAAAATGAAGTAAAAAGAGTAGAAGTAGAAGGTCAAGAGGAAAATATTGGAGAGTTAAATGTACAAGTAACATATTTAGAGAGAATGATGCTTAGACCTGGAGGTGTACTTACAGTAACTTTAGAAGATGTTAGTAAAATGGATGTAGCTTCTACTGTAATTACAGAGGAGAAAGTAGTTTTAGAAGGAACTCCACCATATATAGTAACTCTTAAATATGATAAAAATAATATAGTTGAAGGAAATAGATATAGTGTAAGAGCAAGTATAAAATATATGGATACACTAATCTTTGTTTCAACAACTAGTAATAATCCTTTTGAAGGAGAAAGTAACAATATGGAAATAATAGTAGAGAAGGTAGATGTAAATAATTCAGTATTAGAAGATACAGAATGGAAACTATATAAATTGGGAGATATGGAAGTAGAAGTAGAAAATAGACCATATATAGTACTCCAAAAAGAATCGGGAGTAATGAATGGACATACAGGAGTTAATAATATCTCTGGTGAATATATCTTAGGGAAAAAAGTTGTTAAATTTGAAAAATTATTTATGACACAAAGGTATAGTGAAAAATATGCTCAATTAGAAGATGCTTTTGTAAAAGTTCTTAATTCAGACATAACTTATATGATATTTGGAAATACACTTACATTTTATGATAAAGACATGAATCAAATTGCAATTTTTCAAAAGTAGTTGCAAAAATTTAGTATTTTAACTTGTAAATATTTGATTTATTTATTATAATTTTTGAGGGAAGATACAAAAATAGAAAATGATACAAATATTTATTATGGGAGGACGCATGAGAAAAACTGTTAAAATGATGATGGCTGTTAGTTTGTTAGCTTTATTTGTAGCTTGTGGCAATACTGAAGTAAAAGAGGAAGTTAAAGCAGAAAAAGTTATAGTAGCTGAAGAAATTACAGTGACAGAAGTAGGCGAAGAGGCAGTTGTAGCTGATCAAAAACTTGAAGAGTCATACTGGACATTAGAAACTTTAGGTGGAGAAGCTATTAATTTAACAAAAACTCCTTATATCTTGTTAAATACTATTAATGGAGTAGTAAATGGATATACTGGTGGAAATAGTTTGTCGGCTCTATATACACTAAAAGAAATGAGCTTAATGTTCGATAATATTAGAATTACAAGAAGATATGTTGAAGAAGCTAAAGATGTTGAACCTAACTTTATAAAGGCCTTAGAGGCAACTGTAACTTATAGTGTAAAAGGGGACAAATTGACTTTATTAGATGAAAATGGTCAAGAGTTAGCAACATTTAAGACTGAAATAAAAGAAGAAACAATTATTTAATAAGTATACAAAGACTAATTTCTGTAGAAGTTAGTCTTTTTTAAAATTTTAACTTGTACTTTTTGGTTAAAGAGTTAGTTAATTAATATTTGAAAGGCAAATATAATGTGATATACTATAATGAGAAGAAAGTAAAAGGAGTATATTATTTATGAATATAGTTGATTATGCAAAAGAGATTTTTGATATAGAGATAGAAGAATTAAAAAAAGTAAGGGATAGAATAGGAGATGAAATTGTAGAAGTTGCAAATATGATATATAATAATAAAGGAAAAGTTATTATAACTGGTGTAGGAAAATCAGGTCATATAGGCAAAAAGTTAGCTGCTACTTTAGCCTCTACTGGAACTCTTTCTATATTTATGCATGCTGCTGAAGCATTGCATGGTGATCTTGGTATGGTGCACAAAGAGGATATAGTAATAGCTATATCCAATAGTGGTAATGTTGACGAAGTATTATCTATTATACCTTCTATCAAAAAAATTGGAGCAAAACTTATAGCTATGACTGGAAATAAAAGGTCTAAGTTGGCTATTGAAAGTGATGTAATACTTGATATTGGAGTAGAAAAAGAAGCTTGTCCAATGAATTTGGCTCCAACTTGTTCTACAACAACAACACTTGTTATGGGAGATGCTCTTGCTAGTGTACTTATAAAAATGAGAGATTTTAAGCCTGAAAACTTTGCACTATATCATCCGGGAGGTAGTTTGGGTAGAAGGTTACTACTAAAAGTAAAAGATATTATGCATAGTGCTAGTAAAGTGGCACAAGGGACTAAAGACGAGATGGTATCAGATATTATTGCCAAAATGACCAATAAAAATCTAGGAGCTGTGTGTGTAGTAGAAGGTAAAAAAGTAATAGGTCTTATAACAGAAGGGGATATAAGAAGAGCGTTGAAAAATAAGGAAAAATTCTTTGAGTTTAGAGCTGAAGATATAATGACAGAGAAGTTTACCTATATTGTAGAAGACCAATTGGCAATAGAGGCTTTAGAAGTTATGGAAAATAGAGAAAATAAAATCTATCAATTGCCAGTTTTAAACGAAAACAGAGAATTACTAGGGTTAATAAGACTACACGATTTAGTATCGGTAGTTTAAATTCTTTATAAAAAAACTCAATTTTACAAGTGCGTATATTGACATTTGAATCTTTGAATGATATAATTTTGTAATCAAAATATAGGGAGGTTAAATATATGGTAAGTAAAGATACAAACATCCTTGAGGCAGTTCAAAAATATCCAGTAATTGCTCAAGTATTTCAAAGATACGGATTAGGATGTATTGGGTGTATGGTAGCTTCAGGAGAATCATTAGGTGAAGGAATTGCTTCACATGGTTTAAATGCAGATGCAATTATTGCTGAAATTAACCAAATCATTAAAGAGGAAGCTGGAGAGTAATTAAACTTTACTTAATAGGTAAAGAGTCTAAA
>CAZFBB010000150.1:0-7114 GCA_964517235.1 uncultured Fusobacteriaceae bacterium | reverse complement strand
CATAACTTGATACAGTCATAAAATCCATCTTCATTGGTAATTTTATTTCTCTACATAAATCAGCAAAGAACAATGTAGAACCTTTTAACAAACATACTACAATAAGATCTTCTTCTTTGTCTTTAAAATCTTTTGTTATTTGAGCCCCTAATTCTTTAATTCTATTGTGTAATTGTTCCTCTGAAAATAATACTTTTACTATGCCTTGCTCCCAATCTTTTTTTGCCATTTGACAAAACCTCCACCTTGTAATAATCCCTTTCATTCTATCATTTAAGCTTTTAATTAGCAAGTATTTTGTTGATATTTTTTTCCTAATGTGATATATTAATGTAGTATGATTATCCCTTTATTTTTGGGAAGAAGAGAAAGTTTGAGGTAAATTATGAAAAAGATATTATTAATTATGTCATATGTTATATTGTTTTCCATTGGAGCTTTTTTTTCACTTAAAGTTTTTGAAACATATTTTTTTAACAAGCACTTAATAGAAACTCCCAATTTAAAAAGTTTGACTCTAGATAAAAGTAGTATACTTTTACATAATACTGGTTTGAAGATTGAAAAAATGGGTGAGTCTTTTTCAGAATTACCAGAAGGTCAAATATACTCACAAGAACCCAAAGCTGGTAAAAAAATAAAAAAAGGAAGAATCTTAAAAGTTTGGGTAAGTAAAGGCAAAAATACCATTGTGGTTCCTGACTTTAGAGACATGAATATATTAGACGCAAAAGTTTTGGCCGAGCAAAAAGGGTTTAAAGTAAAAAATACAGCTCATACTAACCATAACCTTAAATACAATAGGGTAGTGGCTACAGAACCAGCTAGTGGGAGTATTGTCACAGGTGACAAAGAAATTAATTTTTTAGTGAGTCTTAACAAAAAAGAAGATACTATACGTATGCCAGAAGTTATCGGTCTTAGTATAGAAGAAGCAAGATCTTTGTTACGTAGAAATCAAATATTTCTTGGTGAAATAACATATATGGACAATTTTAATTTAGAAAGTGGCATAATTATAGAGTCGAGTTTTGAAAGAGGGGAAAGAATAGTTGCTGGCTCTTCTGTAAATATAATAGTTACAAAATAAGAAAGAGGTGTTTTTATTAAAGGTAGAGTTGTTACAAAAATAAAAGGATACTATTATGTAGATGACGAAAATGGTACTAGACATGAATGTCGTTTAAGAGGTGCCCTTAAAAAATCTAACAAAAAGGATAATTGTGTTGTTGGTGACATAGTAAAGTTTAATAATGGCGCAATAGATGAAATTTATGAGAGACATAACATTATTAAAAGACCTCTTGTAGCAAATATTGACTTATTGGTTATTACTTTCGCTACTAAAAATCCAAATTTCGATTTAAACAGATTTAATTTATTACTTCTTAATGCATTTTATCACAATATAAAACCTTTAGTTGTTATAAATAAAATAGAGCTTTTAGATAATGAAGAATTAAAAAACCTTAAAGAAACATTGTCATTTTTAAATTCATTGAAAATAGAAGTTATTTATTCTTCTACCTATGACAATATAGGAGTCGAAAGAATAGAAGAAATATTAATTAATAAATTGTCTGCTCTTGGGGGTCCTAGTGGCGTTGGAAAATCGTCTCTTATAAACCTTTTACAAGATAAGATAGAGTTAGAGGTAGGAGAAACAAGTAAAAAGATTGGACGTGGTAAACACACTACTAAAGGGACAACTCTTTTACAATTAACTAGAGGTGGTTATATTATCGATACACCAGGTTTTTCATCTCTTGAACTACCAAAAATTAAAGATCAAGATGAGCTACTAAGTTTATTTCCTGAATTTTATGTAAAAAACTGTAAATTTAATAACTGCATACATATTAATGAACCCAGTTGTGGTGTAAAAGAAGGAATAGAAGATGGAAGTGTCTCAAAGGAAAGATATGAATTTTACAAAAAAGTGTATGAAACATTAAAGGAAGAAAGGTGGAATAACTATGACTAAAGTTGCTCCTTCTATATTATCAGCTGATTTTAGCAAGTTAGGAGAAGAAATTATAAGAATCTCTGAAGCAGGTGCTGATTATATACATATAGACATTATGGATGGAAACTACGTGCCTAACATATCATTTGGACCTGTGGTTATAGAAAGTATAAGGGACAAAAGTAATAAAATATTTGATGTGCACTTAATGATAGAAAAACCCGAAAGATATATAAATGAATTTGTAAAAGCCGGAGCTGATATGATTACTATTCATGTTGAAAGTTGTTTACATCTTCACAGAACAGTAGAAGAGATTAGAAAAGCTGGAATCAAGGTGGGGGTATCTCTTAACCCTTCTACACCAGTAGATAGCATCAAACATATTATCCCTGAAATAGACATGGTTCTTATTATGAGTGTTAATCCTGGGTTTGGTGGACAAAGTTTTATTCCTTTTACCCTAGATAAAATTAGAGATGTTAGAGCTATTTCAAAAGATGTTGATATCCAAGTTGATGGTGGTATCAATGCTGAAACTGGAAGAAAATGTGTAGAGGCAGGTGCAACAGTCTTAGTTGCTGGTTCATATATTTTCAAAGGGGATTATAAAGAAAGAATCGAAAGTTTAGCAAGATTATAAGGAGGGATTAATGTTCGAAAAAGTAAATTTGATGATTGAAGAGTTTTATAAAGTCTTTTATGAAATTGAAGAATTAATGTTGAAACAAGGCATCAAATGCTTAACAACAACTGAATTACATGTTATAGAAGCAATAGGTAATGATTCTCTTACAATGAATGAATTATCAGAAAGACTCGGAATAACCATGGGAACGGCTACTGTGGCTATTAACAAACTTAATGACAAAGGATTTATTAAAAGAGAAAGATCAAATTCAGATAGAAGAAAAGTATTTGTTTGCTTATCTAAAAAAGGTGGAGAAGCACTTAAGTATCATGATTTATTCCATAAATCAATAATAAGCAAAATTACAAAAGACTTAAGTGATAATGAATTAGAAGCTTTTACTAATATATTTAGTAAAATCCTTAAAAATTTAAATAATCAATTAGAATTTGTAAGACCTGATACTATTAACAATTTCCCAGCAAATTCACTGTTAAAAGTTATTGAAATTAAGGGAAGCAAAGCCATTAAAGGATATTATAAAGAAAATGGCATAATGGAAAATAGTATAGTTAGACTATTAAATAAAGATAAAAAATATCTTTATTTAGAAGTAGAAGGTAAAGAAGTGGAAATAGAAGTTTCAGATAGTAAAAATCTTATTACTGTTAACTTCGAAGATGAGATAATATAGATGTATCGAGACTAAATTCTTTGATTTAGTCTTTTTTTCTTCTTTAGTTTTTCAAAATTTTAAAGATTTATCTCTATAGTTATTTTAAATAATCTATTTCTCAGAGATAAAAAAACTTATTTAGTACTGATAAAGACCCGCCTAAAGGAGATTTTCAAAGAAAAAATTTAAAATTTAACTATTCACTATTAATTCACCACTAAAAAAAGTTGGCTTAAACCAACCTTTATTCTACCAAATTTATTCCCTTTTCTCCTACTGATATCTCTTCCTCTTCCAATATTAATTCTTCACCTAAATCAAGTTCTTCTCCAGCTTCTTTTTGCTCAGTTAGAGTGTCCAAATTTTCATTAACTTTTATTAAATAATCCATATCTCCTCCACTACCAAAGGGGATATCTCTAAAAAAATCATCTACTCCCATAATAAATTCGGGTTTTAATTCGTGTTCTGCCACTGTTGCAGTTCCTATCTTTACTGCAGTTTGAACAGCTACACTTGAACCAGCATCTATTAAAACTTCATCATAGCTTCCTTCATTTATACTGTCAATAGCTCCAAGTGCACCCTTTACATCTATAATTCTATTGGCTATGTTAACAGGCTTTTGCCATACTAATCTACTAAAAGTATATAATCTTACTTGAAAATCTACATATCTAGAATGGTAGAAAGGAAGTATTTTCATTCCCATGTCATAAACATCCACGTATAAAAGTCCATCTACACCTAGCAACTGACACAATTGCAAGTGTGTCATTATATTTAACAAACCGCCTTCATTAATACCTTCACTTAAAAGAATTGAATCAGTTAATGCTAAATCTTGTATTTCATAACCTTTATTATTTTTTTGAAGTTTTTCATAAACTAAATTTCTTATAAGCATAGCTCCTAATACATCGTTGGTAAGATTGGTACTAGGAAGTATAGCTAATTTTGCTGGTGGTTTGCCTCCTTGTACTTTTTGAACTATTCTATTTTTAGGAGTACAAGCTACTAGAAGTAAAAGCAATAAAGTTAATATGATTCTTTTCATATAATCTAATCCCCCTTAATACAAATTTCCTCAAAACCAAAGGGCAATTAATTGCCCTTAAATCTAAAAGAAATTTATTTCAATCTTACTAAGCCTTTTCCACTAAAAAATTTCCCATTATAAGTACAAATAGCTGCATCTTCTCCCAAATATCTAGATACTGTAGCTGTACCTACTGCTGTTTCTTCATAACCTAAAAGCTCTCCCTCATATACTATAGCTTCACCTTGTCTATATACAGCAAGTTCAGTTCCAATAGGTAAATTTGATCTTGCTCCTGCATTAATATAAATCTCTCCACTATTAACTTTTACTACATTTGCTGACCAAGGTGTTTTATCCACTTGAGCCACTATATTTTCCACTGCTTTTATAGCTGCTGCTCTAAGTGCATCTGACTCTACTGTTTCATCATATCCACCAGTAGTTCCCACACCAAAATTTGTTCCAGTTTCTCTTGTTGCTTTTCCTTCCCCTGAATCAGCTGATATTACTTTTCCACTATGCACATCTACTATTCTCATATCAAATAACACTTCAGCACTTTGTTCCTTTTTAGTAGAAGTGATTCCTTTTTTCCCTGTTGTTGCTACTGCATATTTTGTAATAGCACCTGTAATTATAAAATCTGCATCTTTAAGTTGTTGTACTTCTGCAACTCTTCCTTCTCCTAAGGTGTTGCTAAAATTTACTTCTTGCATTATCTTATCTACTGCTCCTCTTTCAAAGACTATAAATCTTCCTGTTTTATTAAGTTCAGTATACATAATATCTGCCAAGTTTTCCCCTACTTTTCTATTTTCAGCTAAAGCAGTATTATTATTAAAGCTAGCTATAGCTATCTTTCTTTTAGGAGCAACTAAAGTTGTGTCTTCATTATACTCTCTTAAAGATTCAATTTTATTATCTTTTTCTACTTTCACTTCTCCACTGCTACACGCTAACATAATTGATACTAGGGCAATTGTTGTAATTAGTTTCTTCATATTTTCCTCCTTAAAATTTCTAATTTAAGTTTAATCCTATTTCCTTTAAAAGTCAAATTATATCAGTTCAAGTATTTTTTTGACTACCTCTTTTCCACTGAGATTTGTACTAAAACCTGCTGCTTTAATATGACCTCCTCCACCAAATGAACCTGCTATTTTATTTACATCTATTCCATTAGATCTTAAACTTCCCTTTAAAGTTCCATTTAATTCTTCTCTAATAAAAAGTGCTACTTGAGCTTTTTCATAACTTCTAAGAGCTTCTACTACACCTTCTGTATCTTCCTTGTTATTACTATATTTTTCCATAACTTCTCTAGAAAGGTACAAATAAGAAAGTTTTTTATCTTCATAAAACTCAAAATTTTCCATTGCATATCCCAATAATCTAAGTCTTCCTAAAGATTTTTTAGAATAAAATTCTCTCACTATTTTTTCATTATTAACTCCAACTTCTCTAAGTTCACTTGCCACCAAAAATGTCTTGCTACTAACGTTAGTATAACTAAAGTTTCCAGTGTCATTTACCAATCCAACATATAAAGCCTCTCCAATTGCTTCAGTTACATTTATCCCAAGCTCTTTTATAATGTGGTATATGTATTCAGAAGTAGAAGAAAGTTTCGTATCTACATAGTTAATATGTCCATATAAGTCATTACTTACATGGTGATCTATATTTATCACTTTTGTTCCTTCTCCAATTAAATCCCTAACTTTACCTATTCTGTCATATGCTCCAGAATCCAAAACAAATGCCAAATCAAAATTATATTTACTCTCATAATTATCTAAAGTCTCTATTAAATCATAAGCAAATAAGAACTTTGTAGTCTTAGGAGGGGAATCTTGAAGTATAAATCTTACTACTTTTTTATTTTCTTTATTTATTTCATTAAGAGCTAACATAAGTCCCAAACCAGCTCCTACACAATCACCATCCGGATTAATATGTCCTGTTATAAGTATTCTTTCTGCTTTTTCAAATTCTTCTAGTATTTTTTTCATTTATCCTCCTAAATACTGATTATCTTTATTCCTATTTTTACTAGTTCTTCAACAGTAAACCCATTTCCTTCTACTAATTTTTTACTATAGCTTCCATCATAAATATGGCCATATCCACACGAGGGGCTTTTTCCTTTCATTATGGCTATCTCTATTTCTTCCTTTTCTGCTACCTCTTTAGTTAATCTCGCACCTAATAGAAACTCCTTTGTTACATCTTCACCTCTATTTGTAATTACTTTATTATTTATAATTTCAGCTGGATTTCTTGGTGTTCCAAGTCCTCCTCTATCTTCTGGACAAATAGTCAAATAATTATTTTCAATCAATTCTACAAATAATTTATTATAATTATTCTCTCCATCATATCTAATATTTTCTCCATAAATACAAGAACTCATTAGAATTTTTTTTTGATATTTATACTCTTCTACCCCTTCACTTCCTTTAATATATGGTCTTACAAGGTTTTCTTCCTCTATAATATCCAAAAGAGGAATAAGTACAAAATCTCTTTCTTTATAATATTTATGCGGTACTTTTAATCTTTCATCATCAATTTTTTTATTAGCAAAAAATATAATATCTATATCAACCGTCCGAGGCCCCCAATGTACCCTTCTCTCTCTTCCAAGTTTCTTTTCTATTTCATTTAATTTATCAAGAAAAGTGTGTGGTTCAAAAGTAGTTTCAACTTTAACAGCACAATTTATAAAAGAGCTTTGATTTTCATTTCCCCAAGGAGCTGTTTTATAAAATTTACTTACTTTAGTCACACTAGTATCTT